>JAKAKQ010000387.1 GCA_021813425.1 Nitrospirota bacterium | reverse complement strand
TTTGCATCTTCTGTTATCTCTGTTGTATTTACCTTCATATTGAATTCGAGTTCAAAATGGCACACCCTGCAGGTGTGTTTCCGCCTGTGAATCCAGTGCGAAAATGTGGCAGGTTTGACCTCATTTTTTTCAGATATCCTGTTGATAAGTATGTTCCCATACTCCTCAGCCGGGGGCGCAGGTGGAAAATCCCAGAACCCCTCTGACTCCGTTGGCCCTATCGACAAGATGAGAAGTATTAATCCATAAAATGCAACAGTCTTTATGATTATTAAACCGGTTTTGTGTGACATCTCTGACAATCAATTAATGGAAATGCAACTGCACCATGACATACGCCGCAGTATTTGCCATCGAATATCTCGACCATTGAGTATTTTGTTGCGCCCCTCTTGACTCCAACAAATATCTCCGGATGGCATACCTCGCACCCATTCCATATGGTGTGCTTTTTATGAGAAAATATAATCTCGGGCATTCCTTTGACTTTTGCCTCTAAGGCAAAGTCCTTTTGTACTGTAAGCGAGTGTCTTTTTATAGATATGCCTTCGATAAAATCAACAGGCTTTATGAACCCGTCAGCTTCTGCCTTTTCCCAATTTATCCCGTTTCCAAACCTTTCTTTAGGAAGTTTTTCAGTAAATATATTAAAGTCATTTTCCTTCTTTACATTCTTCCCCATAGAATGACATCTTTCACACCTTCTGATATCTTCTTTATCCTTTGAACATGCCTCAAATACCTTTCTGTTATTGGAGACCATCTTCCCATTATGGCACGTACCACAATAGTAACCTTTTATGTTATCAGATGCCTTTATCCCTGTGGAGCCTGCCTTCATCCCAAAACCGATATCAACATGACAGAGTCTGCATGTAAACTTTGCCCTGTGAAGCCAGTGATCAAATACAACAGGTGCAAGCCCTTCCTTTTCAGAGTAATTATTAATTATTACCCTGCCGTAGTCATAGGGTAACGGCCTCTTCTTTTTAACTCCAGTTTGTGCTAATGAGAGACCAGTGAAGACAAGAATTAAACATATTATAAAAAACAACCTTTTCATAAGTTCCCCCTCATCAACCGGATTATGAAACCATCTTAATGTAACATAACCATGTTTGTCAATATTTTGAATTCTGTAACAGATGCATATAAAATTTAGGTATGAAATGTGGGAATGAAAAATGTCCTGTATACATCATCTGAAATAATTGAAGGCCGGCAATTTCAGCTAAGATTCTGGAGGCACTTATACAACGCAATGGTTGACAACAAAAACAAAATAATTGTAATTTATATATCTCTGTTTTTATGAGCATGAGGGCCGCTAGCTCAGTTGGTAGAGCAACGCCCTTTTAAGGCGTGGGTCGTTGGTTCGAATCCAACGCGGCTCACCATGTGTCCCCATCGTCTAGCCCGGCCTAGGACATCGCCCTTTCAAGGCGGTAACGCGGGTTCGAATCCCGCTGGGGACGCCAGTAAATTCAAGGGGTTGCGGCTTGCAGCCCCTTTTTTGTATCCCTGGTATGACGAAATTATGACAGATTTCTTCCAGCCTGCTCACTGCAGAGGCTAATTTCTCCTGCGTAAGGTGAGCGTAACGCTGGGTCATCCTTCCGTCTTTGTGACCTAACAGCTTCTGCACTGTGTAGAGATCGACACCGGATTGAACGAGCATCGATGCAAAGGTATGTCTCAGGTCATGAAACCTGAAATTTGTGATCTTCGCTTTCTTGCATGCCCGCTTCAATGCGCGTGTGAGCTTCATCTCGGATACATGAGAAAGAACATGAGAACAGCGATTGGAATAGACACGCCGCTGACAGTAAGCCTGTTCAAATCTTGGGTAATCTGAGGGAAAAGTCTGCCGAGAAATAACCCGGTTGCTCCGCATAGCACTATCCAGAGATAGATGTATTTTTCAAAAATTCCGAGGGTGACATCAGCTTCTTCGGCCATTAGGCTTCCCCCTTCTGCTCTGCTTCCAACTTCTTCCTCAGTGTATTTCTCGATATTCCAAGCAGTTTAGCCGCATGGACCTGATTGCCCTTCGTAAGTTCCAGCGCCTTACAGACCATATTTTTCTCAATTGCCGCAATAATGTCCTGGAATTTTTCCTGACATCCCTCCCGGAATGCGGAATCAATGAGATGAGTGATCGCCTCTTCAAGGGTGGCGCAGCTTTTCTTTGCAGGTTTCAGGGAATCACAGCATGCAAGGGAGAGATAATTGTTATTGCAGAAGACCATCGCTTTCTGGATCGTGTTCTCGAGTTCCCTGACATTGCCGGGCCATGCAAATGCCTTGAAATGGTCCAGCACATCCGAGGTGACTCCCTTGATTTCCTTCCCAAGCTTTCTATTGAATTTCCCGATGAAATACTGGACGAGACTACCGATATCTTCTTTCTTTTCCCGCAAAGGCGGCAGGGCTATCGTTACCACATTGATACGGTAGAAGAGATCTTCCCTGAATGTTCCTTTCTTCACCATACTTTCAATGTCTTTGTTCGTTGCGGCGATAAGCCTCACATCGGTCTTTATCGTTTCGTTTCCGCCGATCCGCTGGAAAGTGCCGTCCTGGATAAAGCGTAGAACCTTCGCCTGAAGGGACAGGGACATATCGCCGATCTCATCGAGAAACAGCGTGCCACCGTCGCACTGTTCGCATTTCCCTATGCGTCTGAATTCAGCCCCGGTAAACGCTCCCCGCTCATGACCGAAAAGCTCGCTCTCCAGCAACTGCTCGGGTATGGCAGCGCAGTTGATGGCGAGGAAAGGCTTGTTAGCCCGCCTGCTGTAATGGTAGATGGCCCGTGCAATCAGTTCCTTGCCCGTACCGCTTTCCCCCCTGATGAAAACCGTCGCATCCGTAGGTGCCACCCTGCCGATCTGCTTGTAGATATCGAGCATCACGGGGCTCTTGCCTATGATCTTCGCCCCTTTTGTGTAATCTTCTGTTTCATCAAAAGTGACCACTTCTTTCACAAGTTCCTTCGCCTTGATGGCGCCCCTGACCCGTATAAGCAGTTCGTCGTTGTCGAACGGCTTAAGAAGATAGTCATAGGCGCCAAGTTTCATGGCCTGGATCGCCTTTTCGGTCGTGCTGAAGGCGGTCATCATGATCACCTGGACTTCAGGGTGGGACTCCTTAATCCTGCCCAATGCATCTAAGCCGTCAATCTCCGGCATCCTTACATCCATGATGACGAGATCGGGCGATATCCCAGCGACAAGCTCCATGGCCTTTTCTCCATTCGTCTCGGTTACAACCTCATAGCCCTCAGCCTGAAGAAGACGTTGGAGCGAATAGCAGACAGTTTTCTGATCATCGATAACGAGTATGGTGCTCATGCATGCACAGGGATCTTCATAGTGAATGTTGTCCCCGCTCCATTACTTTCAAAGCTGATGTTGCCGCTGTGGATATTTACAATATTGTATACGATCGAGAGACCAAGGCCCGTGCCGTCGCCTTTGGTCGTGAAAAACGGGTCGAATATCTTTCCCCGTACCTCCTCAGAAATGCCCTGGCCTGTGTCAGAGACCGAAATGATATAGTAACCATCGTCTTTTCTGCTTGATACCGTCATGGTTCCGCCTTCAGGCATCGCCTCAATCGCGTTCAGCACAAGGTTCATAATCGCCTGCGCTAAAAGTCCCCGGTCTGCCTTTACCGGTGGCA
>JAKAKQ010000378.1 GCA_021813425.1 Nitrospirota bacterium | reverse complement strand
ATTAAAACAACTGCGACCGCCCAGCGCGAGTACTCTCGATAGTTCGCGGATGACAAGGTTCATTTCAAAAAAGTAGTTCTCAACCATATCAGGAATGTTATTGTTATTTAATTCATCATTTTCTTTGGCGTGATGGAGGATGTCCAGCACTTCATGCAATGCCTCCTGTTCATTGAATGCCTTAAGGGCTGCGGTGAAAGTCGCTGCTCTACCATTTGCAAAATAGTCCTTGAGTAAAACGTCGCGCTTGCTCTTGTTTTCCACAGTAGCGGACAACAACGTTTGACGCAGTTGTTTTAATGCATTTTCGTCGTATCCTATAAAAGCCAGTTCAAGAGCATACGTTCTCGTATAATCGTAACGGTTGCAGTAAGGAGGAGAAGTCATAATCAGGTCAAAGGAGTTTTCTTTGAGCCGGGGTAATTCCCTCAGACATGAGCCTTCAATAAGCCGTATATTTCGAGAGTTGGCACCGCCATTTCTGTTCTTAATATCTTCATACATGCGGTTCAGTTTGCTAATGATCGCAGGTCGGAACCCAGGTATATCGCCTTTACTGAATTCTGATTTTAAATGTCTGGCTGCCCGATTGTCCCAGCGAAGGTATTGGCCGTCTTTACGGGTATAACTTATATCTTCGAGTATGGATAAACAGGCGAACCAGAAGAGATATCGAAGATCCCTATCATCTATTTCATTGAGAAATCCCATATATGCAGAAATAGCTTTCTCAGCAGCCGCAGGGAACGCCTTTTCAGTGATTCGAAGGTGAGGAAATCGGAAATCGCTAATAAATGAATTGAGGGGAAAACGTTCCAAATGCTTAATCTGCTTCTCAAAAGCAGAGGGATTGATCTTATCAGCCTTCATTCTTGCTTTCATTGCGGCAACGCCTACAGGCAAAAGTTCTATGCCTGTGGCTTTCCACCCTTTTTGAGCAGCAGCGGTCAATGTTGTGCCTGCGCCGGCAAAAGGGTCAAGGATTTGCTGAGTCTTTACATTACAAGTTCCGAAGCGATTCAGGAAAAAACCGACAAGTTCAGATGAGAAAGCTTCCTTGTATTTCATCCAGCGATATAAAGGGATTTTCTTATCGGCTTGATAGGACACCAACTGCCTGGAGAGGTCTTGATTAATAGTTAATTTATCGGCGTAACGGCAATATAACAAATCGCGTGCGGTTTTCTTTTTTGTCGTCTTGTAAGGTCTTAAGTTAGTGGGCGTCTGCATGGCATTATCCTACGCAGTATATTAAATGAAACTTCCGAAAAATTCATCAAGTTTTACAAGAAAAATTTATTTATGTGAATAATTATTTCATATGACACCGGTAAACGAGAGAAAAAAACAAAAGGACAGGCAAGGTTATTATAGAAGATAAATCTGCCTTGTCTGTGTCATTCCCGCTTGTCGGGAATCATTCTTAAAGAGAGATTCTGGACAAGCCAGAATGACAGAAGTAATGTAGCCTTGTGGCAAGATATGGAACTCAGTATTTTTTTATCTTTTTTCAGTGTAACTTTCGGGACGTAGTGTCCGAAATTGCATAACTGTTCTCATAAAAGAAACGCATGAATCAATTCTTTCCTCTTGCATCCCTCTTTTTTCTCCCATCAACCGTTCTACAGAGCTGGAGGAGTGTCGGTCATGTAACCGATTGCATACTGCCCCTAAAATTTACTTAATGATAATATGTTATACCAATGAAAAACAAGATTTATCATTGTGCTGGGTGTGCAACAAATTTATGGGAAACGTATTCATAACCGTTTCGAATAAAGACCGTCCGGGTTCCCCCTCTTAGGTTAAGAGGGGGGCAGGGGGAGTTATTTTATTCGGAATAATAACACATTTTTTGGAAGTAACCCCCTCAATCCCCCTTAACTTAAGGGGGAAGCTTACGTGATGACTTACCTGTATTTTTGTCGCATACCCCTGTGTTCTTTGCTATTGCGAACAATAGGGAATGAATATCGCAAGGAAGGGCGGAAAAAGGGACAACCATTGGAACAGAGTTCGCTATTTATTTTTAATACTGGAAAAGGCATCGGGTATTTTGTCAATGATGTCTGTTGCGATGAGGGAATACAGGCCTTTCTCAGAGGCTGCGAGATCTCCGGCAAGTCCGTGCATATAAGTTCCAAGCACAGATGAATCAAGGGGGTTTAGTCCCTGTCCGATGAATGCCGCTATCATGCCTGTCAGCACATCGCCTGATCCTGCTGTAGCCATTCCGGGATTGCCTGTCGTGTTAATAAAAACCCTTCCATCAGGTTCTGAAATAACTGTAGGCGCCCCTTTAAGGACAAGATACGAGCCTGTCTCTTTTGAGAATTTTATTGCTATGTTTATCCTGTCTTTTTCTATTAAAGTTCGGAGATCTGAGTAATTACCCCCCCTTCTCCCCCCCTTACTAAGGGGGGGATGGGGGGGTGGCTTCTGCATCAGTCTCGCCATCTCGCCGATATGTGGTGTAATGATGACAGGAGATTTTGCCTTCTTTAAAATATCCTTGCTGCCCTGCAATGAATTTATTCCGTCTGCATCGATGACAAGGGGGACAGAAGAGGTCTGGACCAGTCCTGCCATCATCTTTCTCGTGTCTTCTGAAATGCCGATGCCCGGGCCCAGCGCAGCAACGTCGATCTTTTCAGAGGCGAACTTCAGGATTTCCTTTAACGCATCAAATGACAACATACCATTCCCGTCATCGGGCAGGGGAAGCACCATCTCTTCTGTAACCCGCGCCTGGAATATGTCGGCAAGGGTCTCAGGCACTCCTATGGTGACCATGCCTGCGCCTGACCTCAGACAGGATTTTGCGGCCATCAGCGCCGCACCTGTTTTACCCCTTGATCCAGCCACGACCAACACATGGCCGTAATCGCCTTTATGAGAATATCCTGTCCTTTCAGGGATGAGTATCCGCGCATCATTTTTTTCGATTGTCCGGGTCATAAGCATTTCCGATTTAAGGAGATCTTCAGGGAATCCGATGTCCTCAATAAACAAATTCCCTGTATATTCGGCGCCCGGGAAGAGGAGATGTCCTATCTTGGGAAGGCCGAAGGTCACGGTATAATCCGCCCTGACAGCCTCACCCATTACCTGTCCGTTATCCGAGGAAATACCCGAGGGGATATCAACGGATATTACCTGAACGTCCGACTTATTAAGGAAGGTTATCATGTCCGACATCGGAGAGGTCACCGGTTTGTTTATGCCCGTGCCGAGAAGGGCATCAACAACTATTGCGCTGTGCAGGTCCTTTTCATTCAGTGTTGTCCTGAACTCGATCGGGACCCCTAACTGTTTTGCTATCCTGTATTGGGCGAGGCAGTCTGGACTCAGCTTGTCTTCTTTTAACATGAGAAGCACCTTAACATTCCATCCCCAGTTGTAAAGATTCCTCGCTGCAACAAGGCCGTCGCCGCCGTTGTTTCCGCCGCCCGAAAGCACTATCACCTTCTTTTTCTCGAATAATTCCTTTATCCTGCCGGCAACAGACAGTCCTGCCCTTTCCATAAGTACAGAGGCGGGTATGCGGTACCCTTCGATGGTTTTTTTATCTATGTTGCGCATCTCTTCCGAGGTTGCAACTTTCACTTTTCTCCTTCGATAACCACGCATGCGACTCCGTATTCGCGTTCATGGCTTAAGCTCAAATGGGTATTTATGATCGACTTTTCTTTGAAG
>JAKAKQ010000242.1 GCA_021813425.1 Nitrospirota bacterium | reverse complement strand
TTCCACAGGCAGCACAAAGCAGGCGCTCAGCTGACCGAGCCTTCTTCCGGCATTCATAAGAGTAGGGCTGTTCGGAAGAAAATCGAGCGCTGTCATCATCGAATAAAATTCCTCTTCAACCAGCAGGACATCTGCCTCTGATTTGCCGTATTTAAGGTCGGCAGAGGCGATGGTTCTTGATATACGCCTGAAAAGCTCCTCCGGGGTTTCAACGACCTTGCCTTCCTCGTTCTTCTTAAGATACCTCTTTTCGAGTACTTTTAAGGCATTTGAAGACAGACTGATTGTTGAAGAAATACCTTTCATAAGACCTCCCCATCCTTGATTTCTGTATTTTTATAAGATGAATGCTTCTTGTTTCCCATGATGTATCTTATTAGCTGTGTACAGATTAAGAGCCAGTTTTTGAGCCTTTGCTCCCTAATCATGATCTGCGAATAATTCGCTAAAAAATACCTATACTTTGTATGATGCAGGAATTAAACCACAATATATAGTGCATGTCAAGCTAAAAGTTAATAAAATATTAACCTGCTGATTTTAATAAATATTTTCAGTGAAATATGTGTTTATTAATTGTTAATTAAATTCCCCTGCAAGGTCATGTATTGCAGAAATTGACTGGAAATCTATAAAAGGATGGCAAGATCAGTGTTTTCGAGGATATTTTTTCTTATCCGTTCTTTTAGCCAGCTGTCATAAAAATCGATAGGGTTATAGTTATCCGACAGTATGATTGCCGGTGTATCCAGGGGAAACAGGAATTTTTGTCCCATAAGCCTGCTTACCAGGTCATTGGCAAGATGATGGACAGGAAAATTCCTGATCGAATCCGGATTAAGAGGGATCGCCGGCCGATCATATGCAATGACAGCAAGGCTTCCCCATCCCTCTCCTTGTTCCGGAGGAAATGTTGGATATATTTCAACGGTATCGAACACCTGCTCAAGGGTCTTTATGACAGATGCAGTCATAAAAGTCTCTTTTTTAAGGCTCCCTGCAAGGTTAATTGCCAGAATGCCTTTTTCAGTCAGCCTTGAATTTATCAACTGTAAGGCTTCAACGCTCAGCAGGTGTCCTGGTGTTGTGTCACCGGTAAAGACATCTAATATTATGTAGTCATATTTTTTTTTGGATTTAATCAGATAATACCTTGCATCAGAGACGATCACATCTCCAGTGATGTTAAATCCAAAATAATCCCTTGCTATATCGACAACATTGGGGTCGATATCCACAACATCGGTCATGATCCCCATTTTTTCATACCATACAGGGACTGCTCCCACTCCCAGCCCTATAGTCAGACAGGTCTTTCCGTAGGGATTTAGACTGTAGGGCAGAAATTCCATAAAGTAAGAATACTCATAAACAGACATCCCGTTGTTCACATCAATACCACCCTGGATGAGGCCGTCTATGAGGAGTTCCCTTGTATGGTTATTGCCGTAAGAGTAATCTATGACCTTAAGGTTGCCGTAAAAACTGTCTTTGCTCAGGACCCTGGCGACCTTTGTCCCGTCAGGCATATACGTTAAATTTGGATATCCTGTATCAGGCAGGACAAGAGGCATTATAAGGAATACAGCTGCGTACCATTTTTCCCTGAAAAAAAGAAAATAAACTACAGAAAGACATATAAGGATAGAGCCCACAACCTCGAATATCATATTCACCCCGAGGTAAGCTATCAATATGAACCCTGTTAATATAGTGCCGAGGAAACTTCCTAATGTAGAGACGGCATAAAATAATCCGACTGTTCTGCCTATGTTCTTCATCTCTTTTGCGGCGATCTTTATGATGTAAGGCGACACACAACCAAGAAGGAACAGGGACGGCCCGAACAGCAGTGTTGAGCTGACAAGCGATCCTGAGCGCAGTCCGAGAGGAAGGCAGGCATTTAAAACAGCCCCTTTCATAACCGGTATCAGAATAACAAGAATCCCTGCTGCAAGAATTAGAGCGTAAAGATATTCAGGTGTCCCCTTCTTGTCGGAAACAATTCCACCTGCAGCATACCCGCCTGCAAGTGCAACGAGGGTGACGCTGATTAAGGACGTCCAGACAAACAGGCTTACCCCAAAGAACGGCCCTATCATCCTCGATCCAAGCACCTCAACCACCATTACCATCGATCCGCAGACCATGGCTGTGATAATGAGATAATAGACGAAGAGCGAAGGATGGGGTCCGTTTCCCTTTAAGTCCGCAGGCATATGTTACCCGTTACTTTTACTAAGGATAGAGTCCATGTCATGCCTGTCCAAAATAAAAACAGAAGAAAGGCGGAATGCCTCATAAACACAATAAATCGACATGATAATTGAGACTGCATACCTCATTTTGATGATTATTGCACTCATGAGCACGCTTGGACTTCCCCTTCTTCGGATATTGGAATCTTTTTTTATAAAGAGTCGTTATTGTGTTTATTCGCCACCCCGCCTTTCTTCAAGAAATATATTTTTATTTTGGACGGTAATGAGTTCATGTATTGGATGTGACTAAAATATCACACTGTTTTTGGTTAAAGCAAACAATATTTTTTAGATAAAAAGTCTATAACAGGCATGAAAAGACGGGTGATTCCGGCATCCAGATTATTGAGTCATGGGATCATAAATCCTCGTGCAAGAGACCTGGCAGTTATATGCCAGGATTATGTATAATGAACATCGAAAGAGGGCATGGTACAGATGAAGATCGCAGTAATATTTTTTGTCATTTTAATTCTCCTGACTGCTACAACTTATTTTTTCGTTAAAGAGGTGATGATACAGAAGCCTGTTATGTGCAGGTACTGCCATTTTATCACCCCGTATTACAACAAATGGGAGAGGTCGACACACAGGATGGTGCCGTGCCTTAAATGTCATGAATACGGGCCTCTTAACGCCATCTCAGGACAGTTGAGGTTTATTGCAGGGACATACAATCCGAGACCCCTCACAAAGGTCCCGGATTCTAACTGCCTTCAGCAGGGATGCCATGACAGGAGGTTGATCGAGTCGAAGGTGAGTTTCACAAAATGGAATATTGTTTTTGACCACAAACCACATTTCACAAAACACAGGAGGGGGATAGACCTCCACTGCAGGAGCTGTCATTCTGATATCGTGCAGGGAGAACATATGAAGGTGTCAATGAATGTCTGTTTCCTCTGTCACCTGAATATCCAGGATAATACAGAACATAAAAAAAGATGCACTGTATGTCATAAAGAGCCGAAGAAGAATGTTAAATACAGGGGTGTTCTGTTTAATCATATAAAACCCCTTGAGAAAGGCTACCTCTGTATAAGCTGCCACTCGTCAGTTAAGATCGGCGAAGGTAATGTCCCCAGGGAAAAGTGCTTTTTCTGCCATATTAACAGGACAGAGAAATACAAGGATGTAGTGTTTGTGCACCAGCAGCATGTCACTGCAAAGCAGATAGACTGTTTTTTCTGTCATCAGTTCGTGGAACACGGCAATATAAAGATGTCAAAGGACGTTGAAAAGATAATAAAGGGGATGACAGATGATAAAAGGGAACAGAATAAATTGGAAACACCCGGGAGGTGCCAGGCGCCTCCTGATGAAAATATAAAACAAGTTTATCTGCCGCTCATTATGAATCCGGCCTTTAACTGAGATAATCTGAATTCAGTCGAATAATCCGGAGAGGACGTCGGTCTTCTCTTCAATATTTCTGGTCAG
>JAKAKQ010000023.1 GCA_021813425.1 Nitrospirota bacterium | reverse complement strand
AAGTTTCATGATTTCAGCCTCCTTATCGGCCTTTATTATACATATATGAATAATAATGTCAAGCTATATTCATAAATGATATTGCTAAATCCTGACATATGCGTATAATTCATTACGTGAAGCCCCTGGCAGGTACCCGGATCAAACAGGCGAGAAAAAACCTCGGCCTTTCTCAACTCGAACTCAGCCTGAAGAGCGGTATTTCACAGGCGAGCATTGCGAGAATTGAATCCAACACACAAAAAAATCTCAGGTCAGATACTGTTCAGAGGCTTGCGGCCGCATTGGGCATACCCCTTTATCAGTTCTGGGAGGAACCTGAAGCAATCAGGGAAGAACCGGCCGCTTATCACGCTGCACGCATGCTTCCGGTCGTCACATTAGAGCAAGTGCGCTCCACTAACAAGTTTTTCACTGCCGACTGGAGCACGAAGTCATATGAGCCGTCTCTTTCTTCTGATGCCCGGGCTTTTTTTCTTCTGTCAAACAATGACATCAGCACCCCTCCGATCCTGTCCGAGAACGATCTTTTGCTCATTGAGCCCGGAGCCGGAATTCAGGATGGTGATATGGTTTTGCTTTTTATGGACAGGTTACCTGCCATCGGCAGGGTCTATTTCTTTCCCTCACACCAGATCTTACAGCCGCTTGTTCAGGAAGCTCCCCCCCTCATCTTTACTTCCGCAAAAAAGCGGTTACAGAAAATCAGGATGTCCCGTGTTGGTGAGATCAGGAAGAAACTCTAATTCTAATTACTCATAGCGAACTCTGTTCCTTTAGCTGCTTTTTGACATACTTAAGCTCTTCTGGTATTCTTTTTTAATCGATGAAAATGCAAGGTTTAGGTAATCTTCTTAAAAATCAGAGGTTTATCTCTCTGCTTAACGCCTGCATAGGGTTCCTGCTTGTGCTCGCAATACTCTTCCTGATAAGGGATGTTATATCTGTCTCATTTACAACCAGGGAAAAGGGCCTTGATGAAAAAAAGGCTGAAAATGCCGCTAATTTTACCTTTCAGGATTATGCCCCGATATTCAGGAGCAACCCCTTTGGATTCCCTGCAGGAGAGCTCAAGCCGATATCGGGTTCAGCGGCTTCGGCATCAAGTGCGGATGTATCTCTCGTCGGCACTGTCTCGGGTCAGAGAAAATTCAGTTATGCGATCTTCATGAACAAGACCGGAGAACAGGAGATATTCAGGATCGGGGATTCTGTCTTCGGGCTCGGTAAACTTAACAAAGTCGAAAAAGACAGGGTATTCATACTGTCCGGAAGTAAAATCATGGAGATCCCTATAAATGATATAGTATCTGTGAAAGAGATACAGAAAGGCCGCGGGCCTGATGCCTCTTCTCCGGGCTTTACGAAAAAGCTCTCTGACAGCTCATATATGGTGGAGCAGAAAAAGATCCAGCAGGCGATAGAAAACCCTAAAGAGATAATGACCGATGCAAGGCTCCTCCCGAATGTGGTCGACGGCAAACAGCAGGGGTATATCCTTAACGAGGTAAGGCCCGGGGGGATATACCAGAGCCTGGGGCTTCAAAATGGTGATGTCCTTTTAAGGATTAATGAGTATAATATCTCACACCCTGAAAATGCCCTCCAGGCGTTTACAGCGCTCAGGGGCATGGAGAGGGTCCAGCTGGACATTATGAGGAACGGCTCAAAAATGACAATGACTTATCAGATACGGTAAAGGTAAAGGAGAAATCTTCAGAGATGACAACAGAAATATATAAATTCCGGAAGGGGAATATAATCATGAAGCTCACCTGTTGCCTGCTGCTCGTTGCATGCTGCCTGTTGTTTGTTACTGGTTCATATGCAGAAGTGAAAAAGGATCAGAAGGTCACCTTTAACTTTATCGATGTTGACCTGCCGGTCGTGACAAAGTTCATCAGCGACATCACAGGCAAGAACTTCATCTTCGATGAACGCGTCAAGGGGAAAATAACTATAATAGCCCCCTCCAAACTGAACATCGATGATGCCTATAAACTCTTTACGGCGATACTTGAACTCAAAGGCTTCACTGTCATACCTTCAGGCGCCGATACCTACAAGATCATCTCCACCTCAGAGGCGAAACAGAAGGGCGTGGAGATAGTGACAGATAAAAAGACCGTCAATGAAAGTTATATCGCAAGACTCATACCCCTTAAGGCGATTTCATCCGACGATGTCATGAAGCTTATACAACCGATAGTATCAAAAGACGGTTTTTTGTCCGCTTTTGGACCCGGCAACCTGCTCCTGGTGATCGATTCGGGGGTGAATATTGAGAAGATACTTTCGATAATCGAGGCGATAGACCAGCCGTCGGTAAAGGAAGAGCCTGAGATCGTTTTCCTTAAGCATTCAAGCGCTGATGCGGTCGTAAAGATACTCAATGAAGGCATGGCGCGCAGCAAGGTCAGGGGCGTTCCCGGACAGCAGGCACAGGCTGATGAGGCAAAGGCGGTTGCAGACCAGAGGCTGAATGCGGTCATACTCTTTGGAGACAAGTGGGTCAGGGAATCGATGAAATCCCTGATAGCAGCCCTTGATGTCCCTTCACCCGAGGCACAGGGCAGGATAAATGTCTATTTTCTTGAAAATGCCGATGCCCTTGAACTTGCCAAGGTGCTTGAAGGCATTGTAAAAGGCGCCCAGCCCCAGAGGCAGGCTGCAGCAGGAGCGCCTGTAACGCCCTTCGAGGCGGTCGGGGGGATAACTATCACTGCAGACAAGGCCACGAATGCGCTGATAGTCGTTGCCTCGCCAGCCGATTATCAGAACCTCGGCCATGTCATTAAACAGCTCGACAGGAGGAGGAGGCAGGTATTTGTAGAGGCTATGATAGCAGAGGTCTCGATAGACAAGCTCCTCGAACTCGGCGTAAAATGGCGCGCAGCAGCCAAAAAAGACGGAGAGCCGGTATTCATAGGCGGGTTCGGGACTGTCGACCAGTCGACAATAGGGTCTATCATAACAGGGATAACAGGACTTTCGATGGGGGGCGTCGGCAATTATATGACCATCCCGAAGGACTTTGTCCCCGGCGCAACAGAGGACATGAGGGTCCCCGGGCTTGCCGCTCTCTTCAATCTGAATGATTTCAAGGGCGCTGTAAACGTCCTTTCAACTCCACAGCTTCTGACCTCCGATAATAAAGAGGCTGAAATCGTGGTCGGCGAGAACGTGCCGTTCATATCAAAAAGGGAACGGGACCTGACCACAACCAGCACTATCCTTAACTCGATCGAGAGAAAGGACGTCGGCATAACCCTTAAGATAACACCCCAGATAACAGAGGGTGATTACGTAAAGCTCGATATATACCAGGAAATATCCTCTGTAAAGCAGGAATCGGAGACCATCCTTATCAATGTAGGGCCGACCACCACAAAGAGGTCGACGAAGACTTCCGTAGTCGTAAGGGACAACCAGTCTGTTGTCATCAGCGGCCTCATGCAGGAGAGGGAAGAGGAGAATATCACCAAGATGCCTTTTCTGGGAGATATCCCCCTGCTCGGCTGGCTGTTCAAACAAAAGACATTAGACAAGAAAAAGACGAACCTTCTCGTATTTCTCACGCCGCATGTGATTAAGGACTCAGAGGTGCTCGGCAGGATCACAGCGGACAAGCAGAAGGAGTTTGCGAGGGTGGAGAAAAAGTGTATGGAAGGAGAGCTTCTTGTAAAGTTCAAGGAAGGGGTAACGGACGAGGC
>JAKAKQ010000020.1 GCA_021813425.1 Nitrospirota bacterium | reverse complement strand
AGATTTCATAGGCGACAACAATAGTTCTTCCCCATATGCAGACGCAGAGAAGAGCGAGATTACCGAGAAGATACTTATGATTTTGAAGACCCTTACATCCAAAGAGGAAAAGACCATAAGGATGAGATTCGGTATAGGAGTCGATAGAAACCATACCCTCGAAGAAATAGGAAAACATCTTTCTTTAACACGTGAACGGGTACGGCAGATAGAGGTAAAGGCACTGAGAAAGCTCAGGCATCCTAAGAGGATCAGCGAATTACAGGTTTTAAACAGCGTTTAAATCCTGTTTTAATAGTACAAGATTAAGGATTACCTGACAAAGGTGAACACATTTATAAAGGGAAGTGAATTGGAATGAAGCTGTTAAAAATAATATTGCTCTCTGCGATAGTTATAAGCCTTCTCTCCTCTTCTGTGTTCGCTGCTGGCGATGCTGGAAGAGGGAAAATACTCTTTAATGATCCGAAACTCGGGGGGTCCTCTTTCGGGATGAACTGTAATACATGCCATCCAGGTGGAAAAGGATTGGAAAAATCAGATGGTTATGACAGGAAAAACTGGAGAAGCTGCTCGGGTGAAATGAAAAGCCTCGAGGATGCAATAAACAATTGCATTGTCATAGCCAACAAGGGACAAGCTATTGACCCGGGATCGCAAAAGATGAAGGACCTGGTGGCGTATATCAAGTCCTTAGACAAGAAGTCAAAAAAGAATGCAGCTAAGAAGAAAAAAACCAACAAGTAATCTGCCCCGTATTGGTTTATCCCTCGACTATCTTATACGCAAAAGATATTTTTACCGTTATTTTCCGCCTTTTCTACCTGCCTGCTTAATGGTGAATTTGCCGAATGCTATGCCAAGATCAATGCCTCTTCCGGTTCCTGCAAGCGCAAGAGAAACCTCACCCTTGGTAATTACCTGCGCGCCAGCTGATTTCACTATGCCGGCGTGGGCTTCGGCCTTGGCATAGGAGCCAAAGAGTTCGGATATATCAGACACCTCAGAAAAAGTGCCTGTTCCTTCAATTCTTGATTTGCCTGCAGTGAGACCTCCCCCTTTTGTGTCAATTTTAACATCTGCCGACTGCCCGTTGTCGCATGTGATAGTGCCTGTTCCGGATGCCGTCTGGTAAATGGCTGACCAGCCGCGGAGGTTGAACCGCATTTTGCATCTTGTCATGTTTTTCTCTGCGCCTGCGCTATCAGCAACAAAACAGGTCAAGACGAAGGCAAGCATTAAAATCAGCATGAAGATATTACCGTATACTTTGTTGTTCAACCTATCTGCTTTTTTCTGTAGAACGATTATCTTTTTCATTTTTTCCTCCTTACTGTTAAATCGGCAATTAAATACTTGAATGATGTCATTCTGAGCAGAGCGAAGAATCTTGTATTTTCAATTCGTTATAAGATCCTTCACTTCGTTCAGGATGACCATTTTACTTGCCGGGTTATTACTCTATTCATTAATTATTTTATATGTGAAGTTTACTTTTGCCGTGCCTTCGATCGTGGCCTTGACAGAGCAGTATTTGTCCATGGAAAGCTGGACAGCCTTTTTTACCGCTTCTTCGGAGAGGTTTTTGCCCTTAACGACGAACTCGATATCTATATCTGTGTATTTCTTTGGATGTTCATCCGCCTTTTTGCCGTTAACAAGAACCTCCAGCCCTGTGATGTTTTCCCTTTTCTTTTTAAGGATTGAAACAACGTCCATGCCTGAACAACCGCCTACGCCAATAAGCAGAAGTTCCATCGGCCTTAACCCTGTATTGTTCCCTCCTACCTCTGCATCTCCGTCCATAACTATTGCGTGTCCTGAACCAGCTTCACCTACAAACTGCATCCCGTCAGTATACTTAACCTTTGCAACCGGCATTCTAAACCTCCTGAGATTAGTTGATTATACGATATATAAATAATATCATACAGCAAAGGAATGATAAAAATTTTAATTGATTGTATAATCTGAATATGCAGAAGGCAGGGTGGATTTTGAAATGATATTCTTCAGGGTAAAATTATGAGGATTTCAGGCGGGCAGTTAAAGGGCAGGGGGATCACCTCCAGGCGTTTATTTTCGAAAAAGTTCGAAGGGGATGAGCTGAGGCCGACCTCCTCAAAGGTCAGGGAGGCCATTTTTGATATTCTGCAGAATGACATAAAGGATGCTGATTTCCTCGACCTTTATGCAGGTACCGGAACAGTGGGTCTTGAGGCGCTGTCAAGAGGGGCAGACAGGGTTTTTCTGATAGAGGACAATTATATACGCTCTGATGCGATCAATAAATATATTAAGGAGATAAAGGCAGCCGACAGGGTAAAGTGTTACAGGGAAAGGGTCGAGTATTTTCTGAAGAGGGCGTCGGCTGCAGGGATGAGATTCAATATCATCTTTGCAGACCCTCCGTATGCATCGGATAAGATAATGAAGGTCCTTCAGTTTATTGATGAGCATGATATTTTAAAAGAAGACGGTTGTCTGATCGTAGAGCATTCTTCCAAGTTGGATTTACCCGATGATACAAAGAACCTCAAATTTATCAAAAATTATAAATACGGAGATACTATGCTGACACTATACAGGAAAAGAAGATGAACAAAAGAATAGCGATTTATCCCGGAACATTTGATCCTTTTACTAAAGGCCATATGGACCTTGTCGTAAGGGGGTTGAGGATTTTCGATGAGGTTATTGTTGCGCTTGCACCGAGCCCCCGCAAAAAACCGCTTTTCAGTATAAAAGAACGTATTTTAATGATGAGAGAATCGCTTAAAAGTTACGACAGGGTCAAGATAGAGGTATTTAACAGCCTTCTTGTAGAATATGTCAGGGACAAAAAAGGGATCGCCATCATCAGGGGGTTAAGGGCTGTATCTGATTTCGAATATGAGCTTCAGATGGCCCTTATGAACAGGAGGCTGTACCCCAGGATAGAGACGGTCTTTATGATGCCGAGCGAGGAGTATTCTTTTCTTACAGCAACTATCGTCAAGGAGATCGCATCATTTGGAGGGGATATAAAGGACCTTGTCCCGGCGCCGGTTGAGAAGGCATTAAAAAAGAAATTCAAGACCTTTTGAAATGAGGATATTATGCTTTTAATCGCCAAAGATCTTAAATATCTTTTAATTTCTTTTTACGTCATTCCCCGACTTGATCGGGGAATCCAGAGAAAAGGACTGGATTATCCGGTCGAGCCGGATAATGACAACCATTGGAAAAGAGTTCTCCATGAGTAAAGAGGCGCTTTTGATTATCGATATGCTTAATGATTTTGTCCTGAAGGGCGCTCCTCTTGAAGTGCCTGAAACAAGGAAGGTCATACCGAGGATAAAGAAGGAAATTGAGAAGACGCGTAAGGAGGGAATGCCTGTTATTTATGTCTGCGATACCCACAAACCTTATGATAAGGAATTCTCAAAATTCGGATGGCCGGTACATGCTGTTAAAGGTACTGAAGGGGCAAGGATTGTGGATGCGCTGAAGCCGCAAAAGGGGGATAGCATTATTGAAAAGACGACATATTCAGGGTTTTATAAAACAAAACTGGACAGCACATTAAAAAAGCTTGGGGTCGACAGCCTCAGACTGACAGGCTGTGTTACTCACATATGCATTATGTTTACAGCATCTGATGCTGTGTTAAGGGATTATAAGGTATCTGTTGTTAAGGGCGGGGTTGCAGGTCTTGTAAGGGAAGACCATGAAG
>JAKAKQ010000391.1 GCA_021813425.1 Nitrospirota bacterium | reverse complement strand
TATACTATAGCATAAACTCCGTTTCTTGTCTGGTATTTGACCCTGTACATGGCTTCATCAGCAAGCCTTAAAAGATCTTCTTTCGACTTTGCGCTTCCAGGATAGGATGCTACTCCAAAACTGGCGGTCATTCGAAGAGAATATCCATCCTTCTTAAGAAAAATATTCCGTTCGATCGACTTTCTCAGTCTTTCTGCTATCTGTATAGCTGAATTAGGCGGTGTCTGGGGAAGGGCTATTACAAATTCATCTCCCCCGTATCTTGCCACAATGTCTATTGTCCTCAGGCATTTAATAAGGATCTGTCCTATCTCAACCAGGACTTTACTGCCTACCAAATGTCCATAATTATCATTGATGGTTTTGAAGTAATCGACATCCATGAATATCAGTGACAATGATGTATGATATCTGTTGGATCTGCTTATCTCAATCTCAAGGGTTCTGTTCAGGTATCTTGTGTTAAATAATTTTGTCAGGTCATCTGTCACGGATAATTCAGCCATTTTTTGATAGAGCGAAGCCCTTTCTATCGCAATTGCAGCCTGGTCAACGAGTCTCATCATAAGGTTAAGGTCGTCTTTTGTGAAGGGATCGTTTGTTGTTTTATTAACTATTTCAAGGACGCCGAGAATATTCCCCTTACTCTTTATGGGGATACACATAAGTGATTTGGTCTTGAAATCGGTTTCTTTATCAATACTCGGAAAGAATCTCGGATCTACAGAAACATCCGGCACAACAACGGGGATACCTTCCTGGGCAACCCATCCGGCAATCCCTTCTCCAACTTTCAGCCTGATTTTTTTTATCCTTTCCTTATCTTTCTTTTTACCGGTAATTTTTTCGAAATAGAGCTCGCCTGTTTCCTCATCAAGGAGTAGAACAGACCATGTTTCTGCCAGTAATAACTTTTTGGCCTTTTTCATTATTATGGTGAGAATATCATTCAGTTCCTGTGTTGAAATCAGGGTTTTACTTACCTCTTCAAAAAATTCGAGTTCTTTTTTGGTATTGGCGAGATCGTTTTTTAAATTTAAATACTCAGCAAAAAGTTCTTTATCTTTCAGCCCCTTTTCAATAAGAAATTTCAGTTCCTTTGAGGATGGATTGCTGACAGGATAGGTCATGCTGGATTTTGTCCATGGGGAAAATCCTTTGAACGAATCAGTGCTGGAAAATACGATTTTGGGAACCTGGTCAAATTTCCTGATAAAATCTTTAAAGGATGCCTCTGAATTCTGATTCTTGTCCACTATGATCAAATCCGGCCTGTCCTCAGGTCTATATATAAGATCGTTTATGGATTTGAATTTAATTATGCTTCTGTTTTTCGACGAGAGAACTTCCTCGAGTTCCCTTTTGATTATATCCTGCCCTATATAAAATATCTTAATCATTCAAGCCACAGCATTTTTTATACTTTTTGCCGCTGCCGCAAGGGCAGGGCTCGTTACGGCCGATTTTTTTCCCTTTTGAAACAGTTTGTACTGATGCCCCGCCTTCACCCCTGTTATAGTTAAGATTAACCTTCCTGTCATGGGACTTTATCGCTGCTTCATGCTCTTTCTGGACCTGGATTTTAAATAGTCTTGTAACAATCTCTGATGATATCCGTCCTGACATTTCAGAGAACATATCAAAGGCCTCCCTTTTGTATTCAACTAAAGGATCCCTCTGCCCATAACCTCTGAGTCCGATCCCTTCCTTTAAATGATCCATTGCGAGAAGATGGTCTTTCCACTGTGAATCAACAACCTGAAGGACGAAAATTTTTTCCAGATAACGCATCATATCAGCGCCTATCTCGGATTCTTTTCTGTCGTATGATTTCTTTATCTCTAAGCTTAGCATCTCTTTATAACTGATGTTTTCCGGTAAATTATCTATATAAACTGAGAAGAACCCGTACACAGCATCTTTTAATCCCTTAATGTCCCATTCCTCATGAATTTTATCTTCAGGGCAATAGATAGCCAGGATCTCCTCAATGATTTCGTCTATCATGGATAAAACTCTGTCTTTAAGGTTGGATCCCTGCAGAATCTCTTTTCTGAAGGCATAGATCTCGGTTCTCTGTTTGTTCATGACATCGTCATATTCAAGAAGGTGCTTCCTTATATCGAAATTCTGAGATTCAACCCTCTTCTGTGCATTTTCGATGGCCTTTGAAACCATTTTGTTTTCTATCGGGACATCTTCCTCCATGCCCAGCTTGTCCATCAGTCCGGAAATTCTATCAGAACCAAATATCCTCATAAGGTCATCTTCCAATGACAGATAAAATCGTGAAGCGCCGGGATCTCCCTGCCTGCCGGAACGCCCCCTTAACTGGTTGTCTATCCTTCTGGCTTCATGCCTTTCAGTCCCTAAGATAAACAGTCCGCCGGAAGAAAGTACTTTCTCTTTATCCAGGGAACATTTTATTTCAGCCTCTTCCAGAGCCTTATTCCAGTCATCGTTCGAATAGTCAGGCTTGTCCCGAAGCATATCTTTACCAATTCCAACCGGATTACCCCCTAAAATTATGTCTGTTCCCCTGCCTGCCATATTCGTTGCTATGGTGACAGCCTGACTTCTTCCTGCCTGAACTATAATTTCAGCCTCTTTCTCATGATATTTTGCATTCAGAACAGAGTGTTTGATATTTTTCTTCTTCAGGAGGCTGCTGAGTAGTTCTGATTTTTCTATGGAGATAGTCCCGACAAGAACAGGTTGTCCATTAGCATACAATGATTCTATTTCTCTTATAACAGCATTGAATTTGCCCTTTTCGGTCTTGTAAATCATATCGGGATAATCGGCCCTAATCATGGGTTTATTTGTCGGTATAACCAGCACATCGAGGTTGTATATTTTTGCAAACTCTTCAGCCTCTGTTTCTGCTGTGCCCGTCATTCCTGCTAATTTCTTATACATCCTGAAATAGTTCTGAAAAGTAATTGTGGCAAGAGTCTGATTTTCACTTGCAATCTTGACACCTTCCTTGGCTTCAACAGCCTGGTGCAAGCCGTCGGACCAGCGTCTTCCGGGCATAAGTCTTCCTGTGAACTCATCTACAATTATTACCTCTCCGTCTTTTACGACATAATCAACATCTCTCTTGAACAGGGTATGGGCCTTTAATCCCTGCAGTATATGGTGAACGAGTTCGATGTTAGAGGGGTCATACAGGTTTCCGGCGCCGATTAATTTTTCTGCCTTGATATTCCCTTCCTCGGTCAATATAGCTGTTCTTGCCTTTTCATCAACAGCGTAGTCCCTGTCTTTTTGAAGTTTCGGAATGATCTTGTCAATCTTGTAGTATTTGTCAGTAGATTCTTCCGAGGGGCCTGATATTATCAACGGTGTACGAGCTTCATCTATCAGTATGCTGTCGACTTCATCGACAATGGCGTAATTCAAATCCCTCTGGACAAACTGTGACAGGTCATATTTCATGTTGTCTCTCAGGTAATCGAATCCGAATTCATTGTTAGTGCCATAAGTAATATCAGAATTGTAGGATGCCTGTCTCTGTTCATCGGTCAAACCATGTACAATGACCCCGACACTCAGGCCGAGAAAATTATACAGGGCTCCCATCCACTGGGCATCCCTTTTTGCAAGATAGTCGTTGACGGTAACTACATGGACCCCCTTGCCTTCAAGGGCGTTAAGATAAACAGGAAGCGTGGCAACCAGGGTCTTGCCTTCACCTGTCTTCATCTCGGCTATCTTGCCTTCATGAAGAACAAGGCCCCCGAGTATCTGGACATCGAAATGCCTCATTTTAAGAATCCGTTTTGAAGCTTCTCTGACAACTGCAAATGCCTCGGGAAGGATCTCATCAAGGGTTTCTCCGGCCTCGAGACGTTTTCTGAATTCCTGGGTTTTTTCCTTTAGCTGCGAATCTGAAAGTACTGATATAGCAGGTTCCAACGAGTTGACATGTTCAACCATAGGCAGGAGCCTGTTAATCTCGCGTTCGTTCTTTGTTCCGATAAGTTTTTTCAATATCCCAAACATAATAAATATTAAATTAATATCCTTAATATTGCAAGAAATCCGGCTAAAGTGCCATATAATAGAAATTGTGCTATAGCCTTAAATGCTGTATATTAAATATTAATTAGATGAATATAAAATGGAAGAAAAGAATCTGCCTCGTATCGGCATAACTACCGGAACTGACAAGAAATCCCCAAAGAATCCTGATTTGTATATAAAGGCCGTTGAAAAGGCCGGAGGACTGCCGGATTTTATATCCCCAGATATGGACGTAATTGAACTGGCAACATTCTATGACGGATTAATAATACCTGGTGGAAAAGATATTATTCCTTTATTCTATCATGAAAACCGGCAGTTTGAGATTATACCCGAAGAAGATAAAAGAATTGCTTTTGAGATTTCCCTTTTACGTGAGATAATAAAAATGAGGAAACCTGTTCTCGGAATATGTTATGGGATGCAATTGATAAACGTGGTTTTTAGAGGGACTCTTTATCAGGATATCTATTCCCAAATGAATAAGTCTCTTGATCACTCGGGGGGTGGACATATAATAAAAGTTGATGATAATCCGTATTATCTGAAAAAGGGTGAATTTCAGGTGAACAGCAGTCACCATCAGGCTGTAAAGGATATTGGATCGGGACTAAAACCTTTTGCACGCGCCCGGGATAGTATAATCGAGGCTTTTTATCTTAGAGATTATGATTTTCTCCTTGGTGTTCAATGGCATCCTGAAAGAGAAGATAACACTATGTCCGGACAGATTTTCAGGAGTTTTTTAAATGCCTCAGTGGTTCATAGAAAGAGAGTCTCAAGAGATGACAACAGATAGATTCTATTCATCGATGATGATATTTCTCCTTGTTTTACTCGGCTATCTGTCGTACAGGATAATGAGTCCCTTCCTTGCCTCGATAGCCTGGGCTATAGTATTTTCTATTGTTTTCTATCCGGTTTACGCATATTTGTCCAGATATATCAGGATAAAGTCCGTAGCTTCCATAATAACCATTATATTAATACTGATAATAATAATCGGACCGTTTACTTACCTGACTTTTGTGCTTATAGATGAATTACAGTCCTTTGCTGAAAAGGTCAATGGAAACAGCCCCGGAACCATAAAGGAATTAATCGACAAGGTCAGAGCGTCCGTAATATTCGAAAGGCTCACTTCTTACGCGGGGGTCAGGGATTTTATGTCTGAAGAAGCGATAATGGAAAATATTAAAAAGATCGGGAAAGGTCTGGTTGAAAATCTCTCTATCAGGATTACAAACATAATATCGGCTGCCATCGATTTTATTTTTATGATATTTACCACTTTCTTTCTCCTTAAAGACGGCCCTGGTTTTCTTTCAAAGACAAAGAATTATATGCCCTTTAATGAGCCCCAGAAAGACAAGCTTGCTTCCCAGATAAAAGACACTGTAATATCCACTGTCTACGGAGGAGTAGCTGTTGCTGTTATCCAGGGCATTCTCGGGGGACTTATATTTTATATTATCGGCATAGATTCTCCTGTCATGTGGGGTGTTGCAATGTCCATAATGTCTTTTGTGCCTCTTGTGGGTACATTTGCAATATGGGGACCGACCTCGGCGTTTTTGGTAATCCAGGGGAGTTATATGAAGGGGATCGGCCTCTTATTATTTGGAGTTTTTGTCATAAGCATGGTTGATAATATATTGAAACCTTTAATCATAGGCAGCAGGACCAAGATGCATACGATAATAATTCTGTTCAGTGTGCTGGGAGGGATCAAGCTTTTCGGCATGATAGGTTTGATCATGGGGCCTCTTATCATGGCCATTTTTGTCTCTGTTTTCGAAATATTCAGGAATATAGAAGGAGGAGTCAATGCTTAACCGTGAAGAGATCGCAAAGATAGCAAAAATTAAAGGTAATGATAATTATTTTGTGAGCTGTTATTTAAACGTAGACCCCGTACTTAATACAAAGGGTGATTACAACATACATATTAAGAATATGCTGAAAGACACATTGGAAAGTCTGGACAAGAATGTGAGGAAGAAGGTAAAACCTGATATGGAAAAAATAGAATCAAATATTTTTTCGAACAAGAGAAATTTCAAGAAAGGCATTGCTTTATTAAGTTCAACGGAATCCGGTTTCTGGAAGGAATTCCATCTTGCTATCGGGCTGAAGAACGAAATCGTTGTCGATAAAACACCTTATATGAAGCCCCTTCTGGATGTGCTGGACAGATATCAGAGATACGCGGTCATGCTTGTGGACAAGGAATTTGCTCGTCTTTTTGTGATGCATCTTGGTGAAATAGAGGAATATAAAGAGGTCTTTACAGAGAATATCCCCGGCAAACATAAAAAAGGCGGTTGGTTCAGCCTCGAACAAAAGAGCTTTGAACGCCATATCGATTATCATGTGGACCTGCACCTCAAGGATGTTATCCAACAGCTTAAAGCCTTGATTTCGGCAGGTGATATAGGCAGGCTCGTTGTGGGAGGTTCTGAGGAAGCGTTGTCAAAGACAAAATCACTCTTTACAAAACAGATGTCTGACAAGATTATAGGCACATTCAATATCAATATGGTTGCGAATATAAATGAAGTTATGTCAAAGGTGCAGACCGTCCTTGAGAAATATGAGAATGAAGAGAAAAATCTTCTTGTTGATGAAATGGTGACAAAGGCAATGAAAAAGGAGAATGCAGTCCTGGGACTCGATAATGTTCTGTCTGCCCTTCGGGAGGGAAGGGTGATGAGATTGCTTTATATCAAGGATTATAAAGATTCCGGCTATGTCTGCGG
Organism: Nitrospirota bacterium; assembly: GCA_021813425.1. Taxonomy (GTDB): domain Bacteria; phylum Nitrospirota; class Thermodesulfovibrionia; order Thermodesulfovibrionales; family UBA6898; genus JAKAKQ01. Next base: position 12,624 of record JAKAKQ010000391.1, on the reverse strand, counting down.
AGAATGCGGATTTCTGACATCGCAGAAAACAGACAAATGCCCTTTCTGCAAAGAAGAAATGAAAAAAGTGGACTATATTGTTGACTATGCTGCCCAGAAGGCAGTCGAACTGGGTGCGACAGTTGAAGTAGTATCTGAAAACAAAGAACTTAAGGAAGCCGGCTCCATCGGCGCGATTTTGAGATATTGATACAAAGATTAAAAGTCCCGTTTATCAATATCTCTGTTGTTTTGACTGTTCTACTTGCCTTTTCTTCCTGTTCTTCCAGGGACAGACTTGAAGGACATATCTACTATAGACTGAGCGCTAATCCAACTACCCTTGATCCTGCGCTTATAGTTGATGTGCCCGGCGGTTCCATATCAGCAAAGCTTTTTAATGGACTCGTAAAGCTTGACGAAAATCTTAATATTATCCCTGACATTGCTGAAAGATGGGAAATCAAGGAAAATGGCACCGTCTATATTTTCTATCTGAAACGAGGAGTATTATTTCATAATAATCAGGAAGTTACGGCTACTGACTTTAAGTATTCCTTTATGCGTATATTAAACCCGAAGGGCAGATCCCCAAATACATGGGTGCTTGAGAAGATTCTTGGGGCAAGGGATTATATTGGGGGCAAGACAAAGGATATATATGGCATTGAGGTGCTGGACAAATACAGATTGAAGCTAAAATTAGAAAAGCCATTTTCACCTTTTCTGAACCTCCTGAGCATGACTGCGGCTTATGTTGTGCCAGAGAAAGAAGTAGAAAAATGGGGAGAAGATTTTTCCTCACACATAATCGGGACAGGTCCTTTTATATTAAAAGAATGGAAGCATAATAATGAACTTGTGTTGGTTAGGAACAATAACTATTTTTCTGAAAAGGCAAAAGTAAAAGGGATTGTATACAGAATAATTCCTGAAGACCTTACTGCGGTTACAGAGTTCGAGCTTGGAAATCTCGATGTTATTACGATCCCGGCTTCGGAATATTCAAAATACAGCAATTCTCCGGAGTGGGGAAAACTGATCTCCTCAATGGATGGACTGAATACTTATTATATCGGCTTTAATTGTTCAAGACCCCCTTTTGATAATATAAAGCTCAGGAAGGCAGTGACGTATTCTATCGATATAAAGAAAATTCTGAGGACATTCTATGAAGAAAGAGGGAGACTTGCAAAAGGTCCTGTCCCTGATATTCTGAGAAAATGGGAGATGACATTTGCGACCGGATATGAACCTGAGAAGGCAAAAAAGATAGTCGAAGAAGAAAGGATGAAGGGCAGGGCCATTAATTTTTATGTGACTGCCGATCAGGAGGTTATTGATATAGCAGAGATCATACAGTCGTATCTTAAAAAGGCGGGTTTTAATGCAAGGATAAAACAGCTTGAATGGAGCGCATATAAATCCGCTATAAACAATGGTGAGGCTGATATCTTCTGGTTAAGCTGGTGGGCTGATTACCCGGATCCTGAGAATTTTCTGTTCCCTTTATTTCATTCATCCAATCATGGCGCAAGCGGAAACAGGACAAGATACACAAACATGGAGGTGGACAGGCTTATAGAGAATGGACAGAGAGCAGAGAGTCATGTTGAAAAAAACTATTATTATATGAACGCAGAGAAAATAATATCAGAGGAGGCTCCATGGGTATTTTTCTGGCATAAAAAAGATTTTACTTTAAGACAGCCTTATATAAAAAATTACAGGATATACCCGATTTACAGCATCGACAAGGGAACCGAGGTCTCTTTTTGAAGATATATGTAATCAAAAAAATCGCACTTCTTATACTGCTTCTGTTTGGCATTACACTTATTACATTTACTCTTACAAAGGCGCTGCCTGGTGACCCTGTTTACAACATGGTAGGGGAAAGAAGCAGCCCGGAGATAATAGAGAAAATAAGAAAGGAAATCGGCGCCGATAAAGGGATAATGAGGCAGTATATCGGATATGTCTCTCTTCTGGCAAAAGGAGAAATGGGAAGGTCATATCATACAAACAGGAAGGTCCTCGATGATATAATTATGAAATTCCCCAATACACTCAAGCTTGCAGCAGGGGCGATGCTTATTGCTGTTCCATTCGGGGTGTTGTTTGGATTCATATCTGCACTTAAAAAGAACATGATGATTGACAGGTTTATCACAGGTATGTCAATAGCAGGACTGAGCATACCAGTCTTCTGGAGTGGTCTTATGCTTATGCTTTTTTTCAGCCTGAAATTAAAACTCCTTCCGCCGTCAGGAACAGGTGACATAAGTTATCTCTTGCTGCCGTCTATAACACTTTCCTTGCCTGCGATGGCGACGCTTGTCAGGGTCACGCGTGTTACTGTTCTTGATGTTATGAATATGCCTTTTATAAAGACGGCAAGGGCCAAAGGTATCAGTGAAAGAAGCCTTAACATGATTCATATAATGAAAAATGCCTTGATACCGATCATTACTGTCATAGGGCTTGAATTCGGCAGTTATTTAAACGGTGCAGTCCTTACCGAGACTATTTTCGGATGGGACGGAATAGGCAGGTTCACTATGGAGGGAATCATAAAAAGGGACTACCCGGTAATTATGGGATGCATAATAGTTGGCACGCTGGTAGTTGTGCTGATTAACTTCCTCGTTGATATTATTTATCACTATATTGACCCGAGAGTGAGAATACATGGGACTGACAGGTAAAATATCCGCAGGGATTATAGCCACAATTTTTTTCCTATCACTGTTTTCCTCATTTATAATCCCATATGACCCTGAAACCATTGAACTTGATAGTCTGAGGCAGCCGCCTTCTTTAAAACATCCCCTTGGAACTGACAATAAAGGAAGGGATATTCTTGCAAGGGTGCTGTATGGCGGCAAGATATCGATCAGCGTTTCTGTATTTGCTGCATTTCTTTCCATGGGGATCGGACTTTTAATCGGATTATTATCAGGATATTTCGGCGGGAAGACAGACATGTTTTTTATGTCTCTGGTTGATCTGGTCCTTTCATTCCCGGCGCTTCTTCTTGCTGTGGGTGTGTCAGTTATATTTCCGCCTGGAATATATACAGTTATGATAGCTCTTTCTTCGGTAGGATGGGCATCCTTTGCAAGGCTTATAAGAGGTCACGTATTAACCCTTAGGGAATCCTCTTTCATAGAGGCTGCAAAGGCTGTCGGATGCAGTCATGCCAGGATATTGTCTGTACATCTTTTCCCTCAGTGCATCCCTATCGCCTTTGTTATGACAGGACTGAAACTGGGCGGGTATATCCTGACAGAAGCAGCCCTGAGCTTTTTAGGTCTCGGTGCACAGCCTCCAACAGCAACCTGGGGTTCCATGATAAGCGCAAACAGGGTATTTATAAGTTCGGCGCCCTGGATGGTTTTCTCGCCCGGTGTTATGATAGCAATCACTGCACTCTGTTTTAATCTCCTGGGGGATGATTTAAGAGAGAAATACGATATAGAAAAATACAGCATCCGCTTATAGCAGGATTATGGAACTGACTTGATTCAATTTATTTGAAATCGTAGACATTATGATGATCCTTAACCATGCAATTCATAATTATGCTTCCAACAATACACTATAACATGTTAAAATTATTGAAAAAATTAGAAGGAGATTTATGTTAAAGGCGAAAGACATAATGAATACCGATGTGATAACCGTATCTCCTGAAACAACTGTTGAGGAACTCGGGAGGCTTTTTATAAAAAATGGCATAAGCGGCGCGCCTGTGTTGGATTCGGACGGGAAAATCTATGGGATTGTGACAGAGAACGATCTGATAAAACAGAACAAGCGGTTTCATATACCTACTTTGCTGAGATTATTTGATGCCCTGATACCTCTTGAGGGATCTGCTGCCGTAGAAGCCGAGATCAGGCGTATGTCCGCATCCACTGTATCCGAGATCTGTACGAGGAAAATCATAACCGTTGACCCTGAGACCTCTTTACAGGACATAGCAACGATAATGTCTGAAAAAGGAGTGCACCTGATACCTGTCATGAGGTCTGAAAGACTCGTTGGTATTATCGGGAAGATAGATATTATTAAAGGGGCTTTGGGTGAAGCTGATAAGCAGAAACTCTGATGAGACAGAGGTCATCGGCTTTAAACTCGGGAAAATGTTGAGAGCAGGAGATATTGTTGGATTATATGGAGATCTTGGAGCAGGTAAAACAACTATGGTAAAAGGAATTGCGCGCGCATTCGGTATCGACAGTCGGGATGTAACAAGCGCAAGTTTTACAATAATTGCTGAATATCAAAGTTCACCGCCTTTTTTTCATATAGACCTGTACAGGATCTCAGGGAGTTATGATCTGTACAGCACCGGGATACTGGATTATATCGGAGGTGATTCTGTATCAGTGATAGAGTGGGCTGAAAAGGCTGAACAAATTCTGCCTGAAAATACTATAAAAGTGATGATCAATGATAAAGGCTCCGACCTCAGGGAAATAACGATCGAGAGGGTCAATGAAGAAAATTGGGATAATCTGTAAATCTGGCAGGGACGAACCTGGTGAGATATTAGAGAAACTGCTTCCCTGGCTGAACCGGAAGGGATATGAGACATTTGTAGATGCAGAGGCTGCAGAAAAGCTTAATGTCAGGGGTTTTCCCAGGTCTGTGATAGCCTCTCTATCAGACGTCATCCTTGTCCTAGGCGGGGACGGTACAATGCTCAGTGTAAGCAGGCTTGTTGCTGAAAAAGGCATCCCCATACTCGGTATAAACCTTGGAAGCCTGGGTTTTATAACAGAGGTCAACAGGGAGGAGATGTTTGAAGCTGTAGATAAGATGCTGACCGAGGGCTGTGCTGTGGAAGAGCGGTTGATGCTGACCGCCAGTATACACAGGGGCGGGAAAAAAATTACTGAATATATCGTCCTGAACGATGTTGTAATAAATAAAGGGGCACTTGCAAGAATAATTGATCTCGAAACTTATATAAATGGAACTTATGTCACTACATTCAAGGCAGACGGTCTTATAATCTCTACACCAACAGGTTCAACCGCATATTCTCTTTCAGCCGGAGGCCCGATACTTTATCCGACTTTAAACAGCCTGGTCTTGACACCGATATGTTCTCATACATTGACCAACAGGCCGATAGTGCTTCCGGATGATTTTAAAATAGAGGTAATTCTGAAAACACTAAGCGAAGATGTCTATCTTACACTGGATGGACAGGCAGGGTTTTCCCTGAGAATAGACGATGTCATTGAGATAATCAAATCCAGATTCAAAACAAAACTCCTTGTCCCTGTTGAGCGGAATTATTTCGATGTTCTAAGGACAAAACTCAAATGGGGAGAAAGATAGATATTGATGGGAACTCAAGAAGCAGAAATATTTGAAGACCTGAAAAAAATACTCAGGTATTATGAGGCTCTGGGTATTGATAATATCCCTGTTTCTCTGGAACGGGATCAGTATATTGACATTGATTTTTCAGGTGATAAAAATATTCTTCTTGATGGACTCAGGGAGGAAATCGGCGATTGCACGAGGTGCAAGTTATCGAAACACAGAAAAAAGATAGTATTTGGCGAAGGCAACCCGAATGCAAGACTTATGTTTATTGGAGAAGCTCCTGGCAGGGAGGAGGACAATCAGGGAATGCCGTTTGTAGGAGAGGCAGGGATGCTCCTTACAAGACTTATTGAGAAAATGGGGTTGAAGAGAAATAATGTTTATATTGCGAATATTATTAAATGCAGACCCCCTATGAACAGGGACCCGGAAGAGGATGAGATCAAAACATGCAGGGTTTTCATAGAGAGACAGATAGAGATTATAATGCCCGAAGTAATTATTACTCTCGGCAGGATTGCCTTGCAGTCGGTTATGAATAATCCTGTGCTGAAGATAACTTCAGTAAGGGGAAACTTTTTTGAATATAAAGGGATTCCTCTTATGCCGACCTTTCATCCGGCTTATCTCTTGCGGAATCCGAAAGATAAGTGGCTTACATGGACTGACATGCAGAAGGTCATGCAAAGACTTAAGATCGAAATTAATTAATAACTTTCTTCTATAGTTAATTCCGGAGGTTAATATGGACGTGTTATGGGCGCCGTGGAGAATGGAATATATCAGGTCAAACACAAAAAAAACCACTTCATGTATTTTCTGCGACAAACTAAAGGATGCCAGGGATAGGGACAATATGTTGCTTTACAGGAGCAAGCATAGTTTTGTAGTGATGAACCCGTTTCCTTATAATAACGGACATTTGATGGTTTTGCCTAATATGCATATCCCTGCACTCGAAGGACTTGGGGACGAAGCCCTTCTTGATTTTATGAAGGTAACTCAGCGCTCCATAGACTCAATAAAGAAGGCCTTTATGCCGGAAGGATTTAATATTGGATTGAACCTGGGTAAAGTAGCAGGCGCGGGACTGGGAGAACATGTGCATATGCATATTGTGCCGAGATGGACTGGGGATGCGAGCTTCATGACTGTCTTAGGCGAAATCCGAGTAATTCCAGAGCACATCATGAGCACCTACGATATTCTTTCCCCGATATTAAATTCGCAAGGCAAATGAAAGGCAAACACACAGTTCCTGTCATGACGAATATATTAAAGTCTTTCTTGTTGTCATTTTATCTGCTTATGATTTTTGTGGACTGTTCTCAGGCTGTTACGGTAGAGAGAGTCCTCGCTACTGTAAACAAGGAGATTATCACCCTGTCTGACTATAAGAGGTTTCTTTCCAAGATAAATTCCGCTGAAGATGCAGAAACTGTAAATGAGAGGGTTCTGAAAAACCTTATAGAGGAAAAAATTATTCTCCAGGAAGCAAAAAACAAGGGAATAGATGCCACTGATGCAGAGACAGAGCAGACCATAAAAGATTTCCAGAGACAGAATAATCTATCTGTAGCAGAATTTGAGAAAAGGCTTGCTGAAGAAGGAATAAGCCTCAGCGACTATAAAAAATTATTAAAAGAGAATATAATATCGCTCAAACTTATTGATAAGGAAGTGAATTCAAAGGTGATAGTTACAGATGAAGATGTTTCAAGTTACTATCTGAACAATATTAGACTCTTTATAGATACACCGGCGAAGTTACAGGTCAAGGCGGTATTCCTTAAACTCAGCGACAACCCTTCTCTTACCGAACTTACTGACTTGAAGATAAAGTCATTAAAGATATACACCGATATCAAGAACGGAGAATTGTTTGACAAGATGGTCGATCTTTATTCGGAAGAAATCCTGAAGAATCGCAACGGCCTTCTGGGAGAATTCGAAAAGAGCGAATTAATCCCAGCCCTGGACAGGAGATTGTCAGAAATGTCAGAAGATGAGGTAAGCGAGCCTGTATGGACCAAGGAGGGTGTTTATATCTTAAAGCTTGTAAAAAAGATGAAGGAAACTTATGTGCCTTTAGAGAAAATCAGAACCCAGTTATATTCAACGCTTTATGAACAGAAGAAAGAAGAAAAATTCAGCGAATGGATGAAAACGTTATGGGGGAAATCATCAATAAAAATAAAACAGCAGTAATACTTTCCTTTTTATTTGCGGCTTTGCTTTTATTTGAAATTGCCGAACCTAATGCTGCATTAAAGGAAGCCGAATTATTCGAGAAGGCATACAGCTATTATATGTCTTACCAGCCTGAAAAGGCCCTTGAACTCTTTGATGTGTTTCTCAGGGAATATCCTAACAGCACCGCTAAAGACTCTGTAATGTTCTGGAAGGCAAAGACTTTGATGCAGCTGAATAAGGCTGACGAGGCTAAAAAGATATTTCTGAAAATAAAAGAGCAATTCCCTGAGAGCCTTTTCAGAAGTTTCAGTGAAAGGGAGTTAGAAACTATCGAGAAGGCAACAAAGCCGTATACAGTTGAAGTTATAAAGGAAGAACCGGCAGGCACACCTGATAATATAGCCGGGTATGAGAAGAAGCTTAAAAAACTTGAGGAAGAAAAAAAGGAACTCGATAAAAATCTATCTGAACTGAATAAGAAGAGCCAGCTTATAGAAAAAGGATTGTCTAAGGCTATAGATGACAGGACTTATCTTGAGGGAGCACTGGAAGAAGAAAGGAAAAAGATCGGCGAGCTCACCAAGAGAATAGCAAAAGGTGAGGCATCAAGTTCAGAGAACGCAGTATTAAAAGAAGAGAAGAAATCTCTTGAATCAAAGTTAAAGGAAAATGAAGAGAAGATTAAGAATCTAAATGCAGAAAGGGACAGGACAGTTGAGAAACTCAATTCTCTTATAAAAGAAAAGGAAGACATCCTGGCAAAGTTAAAGGAGCGTGACAGGAGGCTGTCGGATACTGAAAAGATCCTTGCCTCATTTGACAGCAAGATAAAGGAAAAAGAGAAGGAACGTGACAGGGAGAAGCAGGCTGCAGAGGAAAGGATAAAGAAGGCAGATCAGGAGAAGGCAGCTTTCGAAAAGCAGATCAAGGATAAGGATAAGGAGCTTAAGTCCCTTGAGAAGAAGGCAACTGAGGAAAAGGCGTCGTTACAGGAGGAGCTAAGGAAAGAGCAAAAGAAGGCGGTTGAGGAGAAGGCAGCTCTTCAGGAGGAGTTGAAGAAGGAGCAAAAGAGGGCGGCTGATCTTGCAGGGCAGACAGATAAGGCAGAGACCCTGATGAAGGAACTTAAGACTGTTGAGAAGGCAAAGACGGAGTTACAGGCAAAGGCAGATACGGACAGGAGGCAGCTTGAGGGTGAGCTTAAGAGGCTGCAGGATGAACGTGAGGCGCTGCAAAAGAGGGTAAAGGAGGCAGAAGGCAAAGACAGCGGCATAAAGGACCTCAGTGCGAAGATACAGGAACAGGAAAGAAAGTACAAAGAGATAGAGGGTTTGCTCAAACAGCTTAAGGATGAGAAACTTGCCCTTGAGAAGGATATAAAGGAGCGTGAATATAAAGAGGCTGAATTGAATTTTATAGTAAAAAATCTCCAGGAAAAACAAAAGGACTGGGATGAGTTAGACATTTACATAAAGCAGCTAAAAGAAGAGAAGGTTGCCTTTGAAAAGGATATAAAGGAGCGTGACAGGAGGCTGTCGGATACTGAAAAGATCCTTGCCTCACTTGACAGCAAGATAAAGGAATATGAAGCTCAATCGAGAAAGAATAAAGTAACAGATGCCGAGAAATCAGCATTCAGAGACAGAATGAAGCAATACGAAGTTCCGGTTGTCAGGATTGGTGATAATAAATATTCCATGCTGCAGATTATTGAAGAAAATATATATTCCTCAAGAGTTAAATCAAAAATGAACGTTGAAACCGTTCTCTGGAGAAGCGGAAATGCATATGAAGACTTTATTACAGAACAAATTTTATTAATGAAGGCAGATCAAATGGGGGTCAAAGCAGATAATACGGCATACAAGTCGTTAGTTAATGAATATGCTTTCAATGATAGAGAAAAAGAATATATAAGAAAATATCTGACAATTGATAACCTTATAACCAGGATTTCAAAAGAAAATGTTATTGATGAGAAAGATATTAAAGGGTATTATGAATCCAATAAAGATGAATTCCTCGTGAACTCAGGAGAGAAATTTGTTAGAACATTAAGCATGAACTATACAGATAAAGACCAGATTGATAAAACCCTGCTCGCTATTGAATTCCATAATGCAGCTAAAAGCGGGAAATCGCTTGAGAGTCTGTACAAATCCAGATCCGATCTGCTGGTTCTTAAGGATACAAAATATGATGCGTTGCCGAACTGGATAAAGGAAAAAATAAAGGACATTAAGAGTGAAGAAATAAGCAACGTAATATCTACAGAAGACCAATTTATAATCATGCAGATTCATTTCAAAAAACCGTCGCACAGGAAATATGAAGACGTCCGTTCCGATATCCTGAAAAAATTATCTTCTAAGCAGAAAAAACGGTTTGGAGATCTGAACATCTGGCTTAAAGAGATCAGAAAGGAAGCTGAAGAAATAAGATGATTGCCTGCAGTCATTGACGAATGCAAAAAGATAAACCGGCAAACTTCGGCAGATTCAATAAAAGGATATTGAGAAAGTTATAATGATCAATGACGTCAATAAGGTAGAGATAAAAGATGACGATCATCTGTCCTCTGAGAAGTTGAATTCAATGGGCGATCTATACCTTAAAAAGGGTGACAGGGGCACTGCGATTGCTTATTTTTACAGGGCTGCATCAAAGCTGCCGTTTGCCCAGAAAGAAAGAGCAATAGCCATTTACAAAAAGATATTAAAAATCTCGCCGTCCGAGAACAGGGCATATGAAGAGATCGTAAATATTTTTGCGAGGGTCGGGCTTATTGGGGAAGAAATAAGATATCTGTTATCACTTGCCCACCTTTATCACGAAAAGGGGGAATACAATAAGATAAATTCAATATACAGAAGGATAAGACAAATCGATCCCCAGAACATCATTGCAGAGAAGTATTTCCGAAAAGGCAAGCAATTTATTGAAGAAATAGATATAAGTGAACCCGGCATTGCAAAAGAACAGGGAAAAGTTGAATCAGAAGATATCGAACATCTGACAATACCTGAGAATCTTGAAGAAGGGGCTGAAGCAGTCCGGGATGAAGGGGATGTCCATGGGGAAGGTAAAGAGGCTGTTTCAAGAATAGAAGACAGGGCTGACAAAGGACTTTTTACAGTTACGCTCGAAGAATCAGACCATGAAAAAAAACCTTTTTATGCTCAAGAACAACAGATTTATATCCCTGTCCAGAGAAAAAGCTATAAAAAGGTTTCTATATATACAGGGATTTCCTTATTATTAATAGTTGGTCTGGTGGCCATCTTTATTATAAATGGAAAATTAAAGTATAGACATGAAAAGGCCCCGGTTGATAATAAAATTGAGATAAAAACAGGTAACTATGAAATAAATGTTGAGAAGATATCTAAAGAGATGGTGGATGAAAGCGGCATGCCGGAGGTAATAAATCAGGCCGACATCCTGGAAAACCAGTTTTATCATGTCTCGGTAAAGGCAATACAAGGATGTTTACCAGGGGATTTTGTGTTGTCACCAAACAAGATGATATTCCTTATAAAAAGTGAGGGATTGCTTGAGGATATAAAAGAAATAAAAGGTCTGAACAATCTCAGCAAAACCATTTACAGATCAAATGTAGCCGGATGTGGTGATTTCAGTCCGGTTTTTTCGAGATTCATTATATCCCACGATAAAGGACTCAAATATACAGGGATATCTATTAAGGGACTCGAGAGGGGTCAACCGGTAACTGTAAAATGGAAATAAAGAGAAAATCAAAAATTAACCTTGTTATTATCTTATGTATTGCAGCGCTTTTTTTCATGTCGAGAGAATCTTTCTGCAAAACCCTTCCTGCTGAACAAAACATTGACGATAAATCAATATCTAAAAAGAGTCTCATTATCAAAATTACAAGAGATATTTCACTTTATGAACTGATAACAAAATCCGGTTATTCCATCGATGACAGGGATGTAGTTTCGTTTCTGAAAGATTTTATGAGCATGAACGAAAATGTAAAAAGTATAAGCGCTTTTAAAAAAGGCATGATCGTTAAAGTGCCTCTCAGGAACTTAAGGAGAGATGAGACCAGTCTGTTGAAATTACATGAGATGGCAGAAATGCCTTCAAAGAAAAGAGGCCCGGTCAGGAAGGCAGAAAGGGAAAAAACAGATACTGGACACGGACTCATAAACAGGGCGATGATATTAAGAAATATTAGATTATTGTCTGATTCACTTGATAAAAGGATTTTGGTAGAAACAGATGGTTTTAAACTGTTCAATATTAGCGAAAAGAGCACGTTATCTTTTGATGCATCCTTCTTCCCTATGATTAACTTTAATAAAGAGCGTATACTGGTTCTTGACCTTTCAGGTATACTGCCGGATGAATTGAAGGATTTGTTAGAAGTGACCTGGCCTGAATACAGAGTAGTGAGCTACAGCGGGGAGTTGGATTTAAAAAAGATCATAGGTTTGCTGCTTGAGTCAATGGGTTATTCTGTCAACAGAGACAGGAAAGTTATTGCAGGCGGCAGGACCCAGATTGAGTATGACGCTGATTTCCTGATTTTCAAAAATAATGATGATTTATTGAACGACGAAATATCAGTCATCGGCATTATCGGCAAGAATGAATTTGGAACTCCTGAAAATGCCATAGAATGGTTAAAAGGGAGAGAAATAAATGTTATCGAACTTTCATACAATGAAGTAAAGAAATATCATGGCAAGGCATCAAAAATTATAGATATCGAACCATATACGGATTCAAAAGAGTTTACAGAAAATGTGCTCTCTCTGCTTGGCTACAAGTTTTCCAGGAACAGTATTTTGAATATTTCTGACAGAAAAGAATATACTTACAGCCTGAAAGCAGATTTAAGTATTAATTTAGGTTATAGGACTAAAGTTATTGAATTTACTGATATTTCTGACTATGAGATTAAGTATGCTCAGAAAAAAGGTTTAGATATTATCAGTATTAAACCATGGGAGGAAAGGAAAAATATAATCCAGAAGATAATATCTCTTCTTTCTCTGAAATATAAGAATTCCTCCAGAACGACCTCTCCGAACATAACACCTCCTGGCGTAAAATACCGCTTGCTTTCACAGGGTG
>JAKAKQ010000367.1 GCA_021813425.1 Nitrospirota bacterium | reverse complement strand
TTTACTTCATAATGGAGCGGTGAAGAGACAGAAATGCACTTTTTAAACCGGCACAATCTTTAAAAAGCGCATTTCTGTGGCTCAAAGAGAGGTCTGCCAATTCCTATCGCTGGATTTGGGTTTAGCTTGCGGATAACGTCGCTCTCATTGTAAGTTGGATCATAAGGGTCGATATCGGTGAAATACGAACGTGGGCCGCTGAGTTGATCGGGATAGATTACCTGTGTCATTGTTTTGTAGTTTAAGCTATCGCTTCCATTTTGTCACAAAATATCAAACGGAAATACCACCTTAAGCCCGCCGTAGATTCTATCTCGTGCTATGCCGTCAGAATAACCAAGACGCTTTTGGAAATTGAGTTCAGGGGTAAGCTCAAGGTGTCCGAGTTTGAAGAGGGTTGAAAGTGTCAGTCTTGCTGCGCTTATCTTTTCGGGCCGATAACCGTAGATGCCGTCATGACCGGCAAGTGACAGGTCAATATTAATAGGCTGGTTGTATACTTTGACGGGATATTTCCCGCCGACTCGGCACATGAATCCGCCTTCAAGAATTTCCTTTTTTACCGGAAGGTCCCATTCCAAAGACAGATACGGCGTAAGCTTATCAACCACATCCCGAAATTCTATGAGTGAGTAAAAATAATGCACATCGCCTTTTGAATTCTTGATGTCTGAATACCCGTATCCGGCATCAAGCTTAATAATGCCGATTTCTCTTTCAATGCCGACAGCATATTCCAAAGAATTAGCCGAATGCTTATTAAAGCCCTTGAAGTTGTTGTATAGCCCAAAGGACATATAGGCACCCAGCGGCTCTGCTGCTATGAACAGGTGTGGATAGATCACTGGGCCGTTGTGAAGTGTTTCACCTGAAACCCTATCAACATAACTGCTGTATGTATCCATTGTATGATAACCGGTCAGCCCGAATTTCTTGTCAGACTGTGCGTCCTCAGCAGCAACACCGCAAACGCATGCTGCCAATAGGCAGACTATCACCCCAAGAGCCGTTATTGTTGCCTTCATCTTGTGTTCACCCCGCCACGGCCTTCCATACCCATTCAAACAGAGTGATTCCCATGAAGCAGGCGAGCGTCCAGTAGGCATTACCAAGAATAAGACCACCCCGTGAGTATTGCAGTCTCAAGGGGAAGACCATTTGTTGTTTTACGATTGTAGCAGTGAACATGTCCGTTGTTTTATCCTTTAAAATGTCTGATAAGCTCAAGCACATTTTCATAGCCGAGCCAATAAACGCCAGTCCAAAGAAAAGCGTGGGCTGCTGTGATAGACATTAACCCAACTGCCAGTCGCATCCGTGTTTTGAGTTCATCCCTGAAAAACAAAACAGTATAATCCGGCCCTGACCAGAAGGAGGCAAGGGTAATTTCATATACGAAAACGATAACACCTGCCTTCTTCGAATATTCAAGAATGGTATTTGCCATACGGCGATATGCCCGCCCCAGTGTCATGTCGCGGCCGGTTTTTTCGTATATCGCGACGAAGGCTCCTGCCGAAGGCAAATCTATAAAGACCCACATCGCAGCCACTGCCGCCGGATATGAAAAGCCATGATTCTTGGCAGCAATTACAAGCCAAATGCTTAATCCGGCCAATATATAGTCAAGCGAAGAGTAAAAGATTCGTTTAGCAACTGTTACAGTTATTTTTTCCGTCATTTTGCCAACAGCATCGCCCTTTCTTATATCAAAAAAAGCGTCGGATGCCTTGTCAAAAATCCTCCAGTGTGCCACTGATAAGAGCGTAACTGCGGTCGCCAAAGGAAACCCTATTCTTATACCGAAATTGTAAGATACGAATATCGCAATCCCAATGAACAACAGGCAGAACTTTACTGCAACCCATGGCATCTCCCGAACAAATGCGGCAGAGCGTCGCAGGATATCCATGCCTATTCCGCCTGCCACGGTCTGAATGTCAGCTTATGCTTTCTTGCATATTCAACGATATAATCATTCACCTTTGGAGGATAGCACCACCAGTAGAAATCCTCCTCTGCGGTCTGATTCGCGGGATATAACCTGACCACCAATGGCTTCAGCCCGAACCGCTCTTCAATCTGCCGCATTGCGGGGAGCACAACGGTTTGTGTAAAGACGTCCTCGTATTCTTCCTCCTCTGCTGACTGAAAAGTCTCAAACAGTACCCCATGCGACACAAAGTGCAGTAAGAAGTGGTAGTAGTAATCTGCTGCCCGACCAAATTGCTTAAACCATCCTGAATGATCAAATAACTCTATTGAGGCGTCATAAATCTTTAAAAGCCTGTGGTGGAACTCAACCATCTTCTCTCCAGTCTTCAGAGTGCACTCGCCCATCTTTCTTTTTTCGTTTTCGTGAAACGCCATGATGTTTATAGTCGCCCTTGACCCATCTTCGAGTTCGACTCTTAACTTGCCGAGCCCTTTTTTCTCCTTGTTGCAATTTACGAAAATGTCTTCATGGAATTCCAGAACCAGCGGTTCAGTCCCGACATACATTGCGCCATAATAAAACAATGGAAAGCCGTTGCTTGGAGTGCAAATTTCAGGGAAAAAAACTCCTCTCGGCCGTTCTATGCTGAATTGAGACATGAAATGCTCCCCCAATTCATCCTCGATCGCTTTTTTGAGATCCGCATTGTTCCAGCGCTCCCTTAACGCACTTCTCGCCTCGTCATGAGATATATGGATTCTTGCCGGATCGTACATCAACATTTGCCCTTCAGACACACATCCATTCTTTGTTCTTCCTGAAAAAACTGCTGGTTTTTCCAATCGTTGCCGGCAATGATCTTCCGGCAGATATTTAAACCGCTCTTACATTGCATCCTGTTGCGCTTCCTTTTGCACTGTCTATCTTCTCCTGTAAATACCATGAAAACCAGCCGTCATACTTCTTCTGAAGTTCCTGGATTTTCCAGTCATTGTCTGTAATCACCTTGCGGCAGCTTGTGCGCCCACATTGGCATTCCATCCTATACGGCGCCGCGCCTTTTGTCTCGTGAAGACACATGGCATAATCGAAGGTCACTTCCTCATTCTCGGCGATGTCCTTCATCGCAACTAAGAATATCTGCCCTTTGATGCCCGCGCTCGGTTCGCAGGAATGGTTGATAAAAAAGGTGTCCTCATAAAGGTCGCCTGAATGCACAGATGCACCATCAATGACAAAATTTTCATCGATTTGAATCCCGTAATCGCCGATTTCTTTGGTAACATGAATCACCCGTCCGCCAAAGATCGCAAGCCGCTCTCCGGTCTTTATCGCCAGCCGTGCAAACACGCCCTTATAATCTCCCCCTCCCCGAATTTCTAACTTCAATGTTAGGATTTAGCCAACTGTAGACACATGTCATTTTCCTGTTTTCCTTGCCTTTAATTTTCTTATTCTCTCCTGCAGAAACCACTGAAAATACCCGTCATATCGCTCCTGCAATTCAGGACGCTTATAATCATCTTCGGTAATTGTACCCCTGCATCTCTTTGCCCCGCATTTACACTGAAAAGTCAGATATGTGTTAGAGGCAGGATGCGAATTCATGACCATCGCATAATCATAGGTAATTTCTTCCCCCCCGATTTTTTTTATGGCGACCATAAATATCTGCCCTTTAAAACCTGCATTAGGATCACAGCTGTGATTGACATAGTGTTGAGGCATGCGGTCTAAATCTGAAGGTTTGCGTGGCCCGATGAAAAAGACATCTGAAATCTCTATCGGT
>JAKAKQ010000233.1 GCA_021813425.1 Nitrospirota bacterium | reverse complement strand
TCCGACTGTGCGCCGTCCCTGAGGGTAGTATCGTATATTTCGATCTTTCTCATATATGTTTATTACCCAAGTTTCTTTAACCTCCCCATTCCCATCCTTGGCAAGGAGGGGATTAAGGGGGAGGTCTTTAATTCATCCATTTAATCCGAACGCTTCATGAAGCACCCTGACAGCAAGCTCGGTATACTTCAGATCTATGACACAGGACACCTTAATTTCCGAGGTGCTTATCATCATGATATTAATATTATGATCTGCAAGAGTCTTGAACATCCTTGAGGCAACTCCCGAGTGGGTCCTCATGCCCACACCCACAACAGAGACCTTGCTTATATCTTCCCTCTTATCAACCCTTTCCGCACCGAGTTCACCGGCAACGGCTTCAGTAACATCAAGCGCCTTTTTTGAGTCGGTCTTGGGCACAGTGAATGAAATATCAGCGGACTTACCGTCACTGCTTATATTCTGGACTATCATATCAACTACCAGATTTGCCGAAGCAATAGCATCAAAGAGCTTGGCTGCAATCCCGGGTTTATCAGGCACATTCACAATAGTAATCTTAGTCTGATTCTTATCATAGGCTATGCCTGATACAACAACATTCTCCATATCTTTATCCTCCTCAACAACAAGGGTTCCCTGATTATAATTAAAACTCGACCTTACAACAACAGGCACATTGTATTTCATAGCGAATTCAACAGATCTTGTCTGCAGAACCTTTGCCCCAAGACTTGCGAGTTCGAGCATCTCTTCATAAGATATCCTCAGAAGTTTCGTGGCCTCAGGCACGATATTCGGGTCAGTAGTATATACGCCGTCAACATCAGTATATATCTCGCAGAGATCGGCATTAACAGCTGCAGCGATAGCGACTGCTGAAAGGTCTGATCCGCCCCTCCCGAGTGTTGTAACCTCGGTCTCCCCCTCGGTTACGCCCTGAAAGCCTGCGATGACGACTATATATCCCTCATCAATAGCCTTTTTTATCCTTTCACCCGAAATCCTTTCTATCCTCGCCTTTGTATGCACGGTATCTGTTATTATGCCTGCCTGTCTTCCTGTTAAGGCTAATGCCTTATGCCCCAATGCCTCGACTGCGATCGCAGTAAGGGCGCTGGTCACCCTCTCGCCTGAAGAAAGGAGCATATCCATCTCCCTCTCATTGGGGTTTGATGAGATCTGGTGCGCAAGGCCGATAAGTTTATCTGTTTCGCCTGCCATTGCAGAGACAACGACAACAACATTATTGCCTTCTTTTGCAGTATTTACAACACGTTCGGCAACAGCCTTAATCCTTTCTGTATTCGCAACAGATGTCCCGCCGTATTTTTGTACTATCAGCGCCAACTTTTCCCTCCGTTATCTACTTTCCCCTGATAAAATAATCCATCAGCTTATATCCTTCTTCAAAATTCAATATATTCTTTCTTTTGAGTATATCCTCACTGAATTCCGCCCCTTCATTATTTTGTTTGTCCCCGCTGTCGAATATAACGAAAGGCACAGGTTCTTCAGTATGCGTTCTCAGTTCAACAGGCGTCGGGTGGTCAGGCATAAGCAGTATCCTGTAGTTTTTGAAATCTTTAATGCCTTCAACGACCGTACCAACCACAAAGGTGTCAAAATCTTCTATAGCCTTTATCTTGTCCTCATAACTGCCTGAATGCCCGGCTTCATCAGGTGCTTCAACATGTATATAAACAAAATCCACTTTCTTTAACGCCTTAAGAGAAGCCTCGGCCTTACCTCTGTAATTTGTATCGAGATACCCTGTAATCCCGGGGACCTTCAATATT
This sequence comes from Nitrospirota bacterium, assembly GCA_021813425.1. Taxonomy (GTDB): domain Bacteria; phylum Nitrospirota; class Thermodesulfovibrionia; order Thermodesulfovibrionales; family UBA6898; genus JAKAKQ01. The sequence goes on along the minus strand of JAKAKQ010000233.1, from coordinate 1,941 downwards.
TTAAATCCCGCATAAATACCGAGCCCTCTTGTAAGGTCAACCGCCGATACAAGGGCGCCTTCAATGGAATACTTCTGTTTGAAAGTCGGGAGGTCCGGTTTTTTGCCCTGCCCCCACAACCATATGCTGTTGCCGGGATTCTTGCCTTCTTTTATCCTGTTTTTATTGACGTTGTGGCTTTCAAGTATGTCGACGGAATCCATCATCATCTTTCTTAATACATCCTCGCCTTTTCCAACGGGAAGATAGTCTATTACTTCTTTCCCGATGATGTCATGCGGGGGTACACATTCCAGTTCAGCAGACCCTTTCGACCATATCATTAAATGCCTGTAACTGACGCCGGGATAAAATTTAAACTGATGAGAACCGAGATTCTTATCAATGTCCTCAATAAGCTCTTTCGCCTCTGCCGTCGTAATATGCCCGCAGCAGTAATCCTCCATTATCGCCCTGGTCTTTTCTTTATTGAACTTGAGAGTAACGAGATTACATCTGTATGCAACATCGTTTTTGTTCAGTTTCACGCCTATGCTTGCCGCCTCTAAGGGGGCCCTTCCGGAATAAAATTCCATCGGGTTATATCCGAGTATGCTCAGGTTTGCGATATCGGAACCTGGATGCATCCCTTCCGGGATAGTTCTCACCTTTCCCAGAATCCCTTCAACAGCCAGCCTGTCCATGTTAGGGGTGTAAGCCTTTTGAAGAGGGGTCTTTCCGTCCAGTTCCTTTACCGGCCAGTCAGCCATCCCGTCACCGATAATCACAACATATTTCATAGGATATCCTTAATAATATCATTTATAACTTTCATGTTGGCCTTAACTTTCAACGGCTCTTTTGAAACTTTAAAAACTGTATCAGGGTCTTTCAACCCATTCCCGGTCAGCGTACATACGACGCTGTCGCCCGGTTTTAGATATCCTTCTTTATATAATTTTATCACCCCTGCAAGTGACGCGGCTGAGGCCGGTTCGCAGAAAATGCCTTCTGATACAGCTATAAGACTATAGGCATTCAAAATCTCCTCATCGGTTACAGCCTCTATCCTTCCTCCTGATTCTTCCTTTGCAGCCAATGCCGCTTTCCAGCTTGCAGGATTTCCGATCCTTATCGCCGTAGCTATCGTCTCGGGTTTATCAACCTTTCTGCCAAGGACAATAGGAGCTGCGCCGGCAGCCTGAAACCCCAGCATAACCGGCAGCGCTGCAATTCTACCCGCCTTGTTGTATTCCTTGTAACCCTTCCAGTATGCCGTAATATTTCCGGCATTTCCAACAGGCAGGGAATGGTATTTTGGAGCAAACTGAAGCTGATCGCATACTTCAAATGCAGCAGACTTCTGTCCTTCGAGCCTGAAAGGATTTATGGAATTCACAAGAGTTATGGGATTTTCTTCAACAACCGATTTCACAATGTTGAGCGCATCATCGAAATTCCCTTTGATCTGCATGACATATGCTCCGTGCACCATAGCCTGGGCAAGTTTTCCGAGTGCGATCTTCCCTTCGGGAATAAGTACTATGGCCTTTATACCGGCCCTCGCAGCATAGGCTGCTGCTGCTGCAGAGGTATTTCCTGTTGAAGCACATATGACAGCTTTTGAACCGGCCTCTACAGCCTTTGACAGCGCAAGGGTCATCCCCCTGTCTTTAAATGAACCGGTTGGGTTTGCACCCTCGAACTTAAAATAAAGTTCAAGATCAAGACCCGCCCTGGCGCGCAGGTTTAAAGCTTCTATTAGAGGGGTATTACCTTCATTTAATGTAATAACAGGTGTCTTGTCTGTTACAGGAAGAAAGTCTCTGTATTCGTTGATAATCCCTTTCCAGGCCATTTCTTTACGTGTCTCCTTAATAAAATTATAAATGAGAAATCAGAAGCAATATATGTTATTTATCAATAAAAATCTCAAAAGCTGTTTAAGATGTTTTATTCTGT
>JAKAKQ010000379.1 GCA_021813425.1 Nitrospirota bacterium | reverse complement strand
TGTCTATCTTTTTACCGTTTACCGTAGCAACAGGTCTTGAACAGCCGATGTTATAAAACAGACAGGCTATAATAAAAACAGTCACAAAAATCCTATTCTTCATATTCATCTCCTTTAGCATATTCTCGGCAGCTGGTCTCCCGAAAGCATATCGATTATTCTAATACCTCCGGCATTTGTTTTCAATAGCACAGTCTGTTTCGGTGTTTCGACAACCTCTCCGATTATGGCCGCATCCGGGCTGATTTTATCTTTCCTCATCTCGTTTACCAGCATCTCGGCATCATTTCTGTCAACAAACGCAACGAGTATCCCTTCATTCGCAACATAAAGAGGGTCAAGTCCGAGAAGCTCACAGGCTCCCCTTACCCCCGGCTTTATATTTATGGCGTTTTCTTCTATCGTTACGCAATAACCCGACCCTATTGCTATTTCTTTTAACGTAGTGGCGAGTCCTCCCCTTGTCGGGTCCCTCATGACGTGTATTTTTTTGGTTTTATCGGTCATCAGCCCGACAAGACTGTTCAGGGGACGGACATCACTGAATATCTGCGGCTCAAAACTCAGACCGTTCCTCTCTGCCATGACAGATATCCCGTGATTGCCGATCGAGCCGCTTAGAATAATTTTATCTCCCGGCACTACATTGGCAGGGGATATGTCTATGCCTTCTTCTATTATCCCGATGCCGGCAGTGTTTATGAATATCCCGTCGCCTTTTCCCCTGTCAACGACCTTTGTGTCTCCGGCTATGATCCTGACGCCTGTCTCATTTGATACAGACTTCATGGAATTCAGGATCCTGATAAGATCACTCATCGGGAATCCTTCTTCAATAATAAAACCTGCCGTCATATACAGAGGTCTTGCGCCTGTAACAGACAGGTCATTGACCGTACCGCATACTGAAAGCAACCCTATATCCCCTCCAGGGAAAAATAAAGGGGATACTACATAGGAATCGGTTGTCACTGCGATCCTGCCGGGAGATATATTGTCTATGACAGCAGAGTCGTTCAGTGTCTTCAGATCAAAGGCAGGTACAAAATAGTCCTTTATTAATTTATGCATCAGACGGCCGCCGCTGCCATGACTTAATTGTATGAGTTCTGCCTTATCATCCATTGTCATTTTGAAATCGCCTCGTATTTGTAATATGCTGCGCAGCTTCCCTCAGAACTCACCATGCAGGCGCCAACAGGCTTTTCAGGGGTGCATGCCTTTCCAAACAGCACGCAATCAGTCGGTATCTTTATTCCTTTCAATACATCCCCGCATGAACATGCCTTTGGCTCTTTTCCTTCAGGTACAACCAGGTCGATTACAGACCTGATATCCCTCTGCCGGAAATTCTCCCTCAACTTCAATCCGCTTCCGGGTATTGTGCCGAGCCCCCTCCATACTGCATCTTCAGGTTCGAAATACTCGTTCATGATGGCGACCGCCTTTGGATTGCCTTCTTCCTTAACGACCTTTGTGTACTGGATTTCAACTTCTGCCCTGCCTGATGCGATCTGTTCAAGGAGCATCATTATACCGGTCAATATGTCTCCAGCATCAAAACCTGTGACAACCGAGGGTTTTCCGTATGCCGATGCGAGGAAACCGTAAGGTCTGGTACCTATGATAGTACTTACATGACCAGGAAGAATAAAACCTTCGACCTTTACTTCTCCTGAATTCAGCAGGGCCCTTAATGCCGGCGGGACTGTTTTGTGAACCGAATATATATAAAAATTATCTATCCCTTCCTTGCCAGCCTGCATGATCGTCCCTGCCACAGAGGGGGATGTCGTCTCGAACCCGGTGGCAAAGAAGACAATTTTTTTATCCCTGTTCTTTTCTGCGAGTTTAAGTGCATCGAGCGGGGAATACACTATCCTGATATCGCTTCCTTCAGCCTTTGCTTCAGATAGTGATTTGTGGTTTCCAGGCACCCTCATCATATCGCCAAACGTCGTGAGAATTACTCCCTTTATCCGTGATATTGCAATTGCGGTTTCCACATCTCTGATCGATGTTACGCAAACAGGGCATCCCGGCCCGCTTAACAGTTTTATGCCTGACGGCAGAAGGTTCCTGATGCCGTGCCTGAAGATGGCAACGGTATGGGTGCCGCATACCTCCATGAGTCTTACAGGTCTTCCGATAGAATCTATGAGTTCCCTGATTTTATTGACAACGCGCTGCATTATATAATCCCTGCCTTTATCCTCTCCCTTATTATATATGCCTGACCGAGCGAGATCCCTGCGTCATTGCATGGGACAATCTCATTTGTATATACATTCATGCCCTCTGCCCTTAAATGATTCATGACCATATTTAGCAGATAAAGATTCTGGAAGACCCCTCCGCTCAGGATGATCGTCTTTATATTATTTATCAATGAGAGTTTAATGACAACCCTTATTATCGAATTGGCAACTGCATTATGAAATTTTGTCGATATGATCCTGATATCCTCTTTTTTCCTGATATCATCTATGATCTGCAGGATCGTCTGTGAAAAGTCTATTTCAAGGGGATCTCTAAAACTTATATCAACCGGATAATCTTCTTCTATATCTTCTGACAGGAAAGACTCAAGCGCTATTGCAGCCTCGCCTTCAAAGGTATTTTTATCGCATATGCCTGTAAACGCTGAAACCGCATCAAAAAGCCTTCCTGCCCCGGATGAAAGGGGGGAGAATTCTTTGTTGTCTGAGATCTTTAATATCTTTGCGATTATGTCTTCACCATATTTTTCGAGAAAACCGGTAGGCTTTAAAAAATCCCATATCTCATCCCCGGCAGCCTCTTTCAGATAGCTCAGGGAGATCCTCCACGGTTCCCTGATGGCTGTCTCTCCACCAGGCAAAGGGGTCGCCCTTATATGGCCTGCCCTTTTAAAACCGGATGTATCTGCTATAAGAAACTCTCCTCCCCAAAGTGTCCCGTCTTCTCCATAGCCATTGCCGTCAAAAGAAACCCCTATCACCTTTTCTTTAATGCCTTTCTCGGCCATCACTGAAGCGACGTGGGCATAGTGGTGCTGAATCCCATAGGTTTTAATCCGGCCAATACCTTGTTCACTCTGTCTGAACGCCCATTGCGTTGACAGGTATTTCGGGTGCAGGTCATAAGCGATTACTAAAGGGTCTGCCCTGTAAACTGCTTTGAGGTTTTCAAGCGTTTCTTCAAAAAATTTAAGTGTCTCATAACTTTCCATATCGCCGATATGCTGGCTGGGTATGGCATAATTGCCTTTTGTCAGCGTAAAGGTGTTTTTTATATCAGCGCCGCAGCCAAGGACTTCAGGCCCGTCATCGCTCAAAGGTATTGGATCAGGCACATATCCGCGGGAACGGCGGATGAAAGACAGTGACGAGTGACGAGTGACGAGCGACGAGTCTCCCCACCACCCCAGCCCTCTCCCTCGAGGGGGGAGGGCTGGGGTGGTGGTGTCTTGCAACTCGTTACTCATTAATCTTACAACTGAATCATCGACCCTCATAAATATGTCCCTGTTGTGAAGAAGGAACGCATCAGCTGTGCCGGAAAGTTTAGTTATTGCCTCGTGGTTGCTTATGACTATTGGTTCTTCGGCAAGATTTCCACTGGTCATGACCAGGGCAGAAAAATGGGAACCCGGAAATGAGAATTGAGAATTGACTGTATAATGAAATAACAGATAATGCAAAGGAGTATATGGGAGCATGAAGCCTAAATATTTATTATTCGGCGCAACCGCATCAGGCAATTTCA
>JAKAKQ010000273.1:713-19671 GCA_021813425.1 Nitrospirota bacterium | reverse complement strand
GGATATGGAGCACCGGCGGCGGGCGGATATGGAGCACCGGCGGCGGGCGGATATGGAGCACCGGCGGCGGGCGGCTATGGAGCACCGGCAGCGGGCGGATATGGTAAATAAAGCTCATGTATACTAAAAAAAAGTAGGTGAGAAAATGGAAAAAATATTGATTGCTGTTGATGATACAAAAGGCACCAAGAAAGCTTTTACAACATGCACTGAAGTATGTTCGTGTATGAGGCCGGGGTCTGTTGTGCTGGTTTATGTGGAAAAATTTGAAGGGAAGTCATTAATGGATGAGATGCTGGGTAAAGCCGAGATGTCGACCCTGGAGGAAGTATTGCAAGGCACCGAATATCAGGAAGCCCTCGATGAAAAGGCCAATAAAATTTTGACTTATTATCAAAAGGCCCTGGAAAACAAAGGGGTATCCGGCGTAACGGCTTTAGTCAGAAAAGGTCATCCTGCGGAAGAGATCCTTAAGGCTGCAAAAAAGGAAAATGCCGATATGATCATTATCGGCTCAAGGGGTAAAAGGACCTCGCATTTGTTTATGGGAAGCGTCAGCAGAGAAGTGGCAAATAATGCAGAGGTGCCTGTATTGCTCGTGAAATAATTCGAGAAATTAAGGTTTGCGTGAAGCGGGAAATACTGTCCTTTGCCGTAACGAAGTGAAAAGTTAATCAAACATGATATACCCTGCGGAAACCCGCAGGGTATATTTTTATTAATACGTATCTATTTCCTTTAAAACATCTTTTCCTTTAAAATAAAAACAGGACAGAGGTGAATTTGACCGATTTGAAAAAACAGGCCATTGTATTGGGTGGCGGTCTCACAGGTCTTTCCGCAGGGTATATCTTATCCAAAGCCGGACTAAGGGTCAGGGTATTTGAGAGTGATGCAACGGTAGGAGGGCTCTCAAAGACTATCGAAAAAGACGGGTTCAGGTTTGACCTCGGAGGCCACAGGTTTTTTACAAGAGATAAAAAAATTGATAACTTTGTGAAAGACCTGATGGATGGCGAATTACTCTCTGTTCACCGCACAAGCAAGATATACATGCGCAATAAATATTTCGATTATCCCTTAAGACCTGTAAATGCGATGTTCGGTCTGGGCATACCCACTACGATGAAAATAATCGCTGACTACGGGACCGAAAAGGTCAGGAGATTCATAAGAGAGAAGGAGAACATCTCGCTTGAGGACTGGGTTGTGAGTAATTTCGGACGCACAATGTTTAATATCTATTTTAAGGAATACAGCGAAAAGGTATGGGGCATAGAATGCAGCAGTATATGTGCAGAATGGGTGGCACAGAGAATAAAAGGCCTTTCCCTTTCCAAGGCCATTAAAAATGCGTTTTTCAGGTTCAGCGGTAAGGACATACCGACCCTTGCAGACAGGTTTGTATACCCTCAACTTGGTATTGGTCGCATTTCTGAAAGACTCAGGGAGGAAATAGAACGGAACAATGATGTATATACCGGTACGAGCGTAGAACGTATTAATCATTCAAATTTCAGAATTGACAGTATTGAGGTGAAACGTCAAATCCCCCCTTACCCCCCTTTAGTAAAGGGGGGAATAGGGGGGGATTTGAGTGTTATTTCCGGAGAAGAATTCATATCGAGTATGCCGTTGACCAGCCTGGTCAGGATGCTTTCCCCTGCTCCGCCTCATGATGTTCTGGATGCAGCTTCAAAACTCAGGTTCAGAGACCTTGTTATCGTTGCGATAATGGTTGACAGGAAAAGGGTTACAGACCAGACATGGATATATATCCCTGAGAAGAAGATACCTTTTGGACGGATACATGAACCGACAAACTGGAGTGAAAAGATGGCCCCCGATGGCAAGACTATAATGGTAATGGAGTTCTTTAGTTTCAAGGGCGATAAAATATGGAATCAAACCGATGCCGGGCTTGTTGAGATTACTGTGGAAAACCTCGAAAAACTCGGCTTTATAATGAAAAATGAAGTGATAGACAGTGAAGTAGTGAGAGCGCCCAGGGCTTACCCCCTCTTTGAGGTCGGTTATAAAAAACACTGTGATGAGCTTTACGACTATCTAAGCAGGTTCAGGAACCTGCATATAGCAGGCAGGTCAGGGATGTTCAGATATTATAATATGGACCACGCAATAGAATCGGGAATAGACACAGCAGAAAAGATAATAGAAAATAGAACTCAGAATACAGAATTCAGAAGTCAGAATGAAGTCTTTGTATAATAAGTTACACATAAGACTATTAAAATGTCATTCCCGCGAAAGCGGGAATCCAGCAAAAAAGGCTGGATTCCGTGTCAAGCACGGAATGACGAATTAGTATTTTTGCATGAAATGTGCATTAGTCATACCTTCCTGGGTGCCCGAAGATATATTTTCTTCAAAGACATCAAGCTCTCAGATCAACTACTGGCAACCGCTCGGGACCCTCTATGTTGCCGCAGTACTTCAAAAGGCAGGACACGAGGTCAGATTCCTAAACGGCGCCTTTATATCACATGAGGAACTTCTGAGGGGAGTAAGAGAATTCAGGCCGGAATTTATCGGGATTTATTCCACGACCTTTGGCTGGGAAAAGGCAAAAAAGACAGCGGAAGATATAAGAAAGATAATCCCCCTTCATCCCCCCTTAAATAAGGGGGGAATAGAGGGGGGTTATAATGGGAGGAGTAAGGAGGGGTTGCCCCGTCCCTTTATATGCGCTGGAGGACCATATCCTATAGCGGTACAGGAATATTGTCTTGAAGATGCAGGAGGGGTGTTTGATGCGGTAGTAACAGGGGAAGGGGAATATGCAGCACTTGAAATAATCGAGAGGCTTGAAGCAGGCAAAGGCCTTGAAGGGGTTCAGGGAGTGATTTACAGAGAGGGTGGAAGGATTGTAAAAAACCCTTCGAGGCCGTTGATAACCGACCTTGATTCCCTTCCTTTTCCGGCCAGGGAACTCCTGGGCGATTCAAATCTGTATATACCACCGCCTGCAACATACAGGAGAAAACCTGTTGCTGTTCTGATGACCTCACGTGGCTGCAACAGGAGGTGCATTTACTGTTTTCAGATAGATAAAGACAGGAAAAGCGGGATCAGATACAGGAGCGTTGAAAATGTATTGAAGGAGATAGAACTCTGTATAAGCCAGGGTTACAGGGAGATAAAATTCATAGACGACACACTGGCTGCTGATTATGACAGGGCAATGCTGATAGCACAGGAGATTAAGAGAAGAAAACTTGATTTCACGTGGTTTGCATCTGCCTGTGTAAATCAGGTGGACAGGCCTCTGCTTCAGGCGTTCAGGGATGCAGGCTGCTGGGCCATACTCTTTGGCGCTGAAAGCGGCGTCCAGAAAAACCTCAATGCCATCAGAAAAGGGACGACACTCGAGCAGATCAGGAAGGCTGTAAATGATGCAAAGGATGTTGGTCTCAAGGTCAGCACCCCTTTCATGTTCGGCATCCCTGGTGAAACCTTCGAGGAGGGCCTTCAGACTATAGAGTTTGCCCTGGCTCTTAACCCTGATATGGCTAATTTCCACGCCATAACCCCATTTCCAGGCACATACCTTTATGACAACCTTGATAAATACGGCACAATATCCAATGAACTCACAGACTTTACATATCAGGGCGCTGCCTTTATCCCTTATACAATGACGAGGGAAGAGATACTGAAACTCCGGCAGATAGCGTTCAGGAGGTTTTATTCAAGACCGTCGTTTATCCTCAAGAAAGTCCTTGAACTGAGAAACCTGAACGATTTTATGGTTGCAGTCAAAAGCATAAAGAGCCTGTTCTGGCTCTGGACAAAAAGCGGCCTGTTCAGGAATGAAAAAGGCGAGTCCGCAGATCATGCAGCTTAAAGGGATTCTAAAAAATCAAATATAGATGAACATGAGATTGTTTAAACCGTCCAATGATTAAAAAAGCTACTCTTGACCTGCTTGAGTTTAATAAGCTTCTTAAAATAATCTCTGTCAATGCAAACTGCGACGCCTCGCAGGAAGCAGTTTTAAATATACTTCCGCTGAATGACAGGGCAGACATCGAAAGAAGATTTGGACAGATAAGTGAAATCCGCAGGATGTCTTCTGAGGACACGCCTCTTAAATTATCGAAGTTCACAGATATATCGCGTTTTATTATAAGGGTAAGGCCTGAGGGAGCGGTCCTTGAGGCCTCTGAACTCTCGGCCTTTATTCCTGTTCTCGACATGGCAACCGAAATATCCTCGCAGATGATAGCAAAAGATGGTTTTCCTTTCCTGAGGGAGCTGACAGATCAACTGACAGGTCAACCTGATATCCTGAAAAAGCTGAAAAAATCTGTGGATAGAGAAGGCAATATCCTTGACAGCGCCTCATCTGCCCTTGCGAGTCTGAGGAAAGACATAAGAAGACTCGAGTCCGGCATACAAAAAAGGCTTGAAGAGATGACAAGAGACAGCAGGATATCCATTTTTTTGCAGGATGATTTTATTACGAAAAGGGCCGGCAGGTGGGTCATACCGGTCAGGATGGATTCCAAGGGGCAGGTGCCGGGTGTGGTGCATGATGTTTCAAAATCCGGAGAGACTGCATTTATAGAACCACTCGGGATAATTAACTTATCAAATGAGCTTGAAAATCTTATTGCCGAAGAAAAGGCCGAGGAGATACGAATTTTGAGGGCCCTTTCATCCGAGATAAGGAACAGGGCTGATGAAATTGATAAGGAGTACAAAATCCTTGTATATCTGGATGTCCTGAATTGTCTATCAAAGTTTGCAGACATAATGAAGATGCAGATTCCGCAGATCTCTGAGTCTGGCGCGGTCTATCTTGTGAAGGCAAGACATCCGCTTCTTATGCTCGCATTGCAGAAAACAGGAAGTGATCAGAAGGTCGTGCCTCTCGATATAAAACTTGGTGAAGATAACAATGTGATGGTCATAACAGGTTCAAATGCAGGCGGAAAGACAATCGCCATCAAGACAATAGGCCTGCTTATGATCATGGCCTTATCAGGCATGCCTGTGCCTGCCGACTCTGCATCGGTCTTCCCTCTCACCGGCAACCTGCTCATTGATATCGGTGATGAACAGTCAATAGAAAACAGTCTTTCCACCTTCTCAGCGCATGTATCGAATATCTCTGAGATTATAACGAACGCTGATTCACAAAGTCTGGTCCTGATTGACGAACTCGGCACCGGCACCGATCCGGATGAGGGCGCAGCGCTGTCCTGTGCCGTTTTGAAGGAGTTGCAGAAAAGCCGCGCACTGGTCTTTGCCACAACTCACCTGACCGGCATAAAGGGGTTTGTTCACAGGACCGCAGGTATGATTAATGCCTCTATGGAATTTGATCAAAAGACGCTGACGCCATTATATAAACTGAGAATAGGAGAACCCGGTCAGTCACATGCCCTTGAAATAGCAAAGAAGTATGGCCTGCCTGACAGTATAATTGACACCGCAAGAGAAATGCTTGGGGGCATGACAGCAGAACTTGATAATCTGATCGCAGACCTGAACGAAAAGAGGGCATATTATGAAAAGGCGATTGAAGGACTGTCCCGCCGTCAGTCAGAGATAGACGATAGACAGAGGCTGCTCGGACAGAAGATTTCCGAAACAGAAGCGAAACAAAAAGAGATATTGTCAAATGCCTATAAAGAGGCCTCGGATATTATCTCTGATATAAAGAGACAGATGTATGCAAAACTCGATGAGATCAAAAAAATGGATAAACAGAAAATCCGAGAGAGCATAAAACGTGCAGAGGTTTCCAAAAAACTTATGGATGAGAAGATCAGGCAATATGTTGATACCGGAGAAGCGCCCGGCATCAACGAGATAAGAGAAGGCGACATTGTATTTGTCAGATCTCTCGGTTATGATGCAACCGTGGTTGAGGTTGTCCCAAAATATAACCGGTTGCGTGTAATTGCCGGAAGCAAGGAGATAGAAGTGCCTGTTACAGATATAGAGGTCAGGCACGGCAGGCCGTTGCCTTCTAAAACAGACATTAAAGAAGTCAGGCCTGATGAGCTTGTGCCTTCGAGGATCAACCTCATTGGAATGAGGGTAGATGAGGCCCTCTCAAGGCTTGAGCCTTTCCTCAACCATGCAGCACTGGCCGGGTTTAATGAGATCACCGTTATCCATGGAATAGGCAAAGGGCTGTTATCCAGGGCCGTGCGCGAACATCTTGAAGGTCATCCCCTTGTAAAGAAATTCAGGACCGGAGAACAATCTGAAGGCGGCGGAGGGGTGACGATCGTAACGCTTGTTTGATAAGATAAGCATCTTGCCTAAAGAGTTATTGTTATCAAAGGCAATTCATGATAATGTTGTCTTAGGGGAAAAGACAGATGATATCTCGATTTTTTTCAAAAGAAAAATTTCACTTCGAATGTTACTATTTCTTCTCTTATAGATTCGACGCAGACTGAGATGTCAAATGAGTGATAGAAATAAAAACAAGACAAAAGAAGAACTCATCGCAGAAATAGAATCCTTACGTAGGGATATCGAATCCATCAAGCAGGTTGAAGATGCCTTAAAAGAGACAAAGGAAAAGTTCAGGGCTATTTTTGACAATGCAACTGATGGGATGCTTCTGGCAGATATGGAGAATAAAAGATTCCATGAAGCAAATAAAACAATCTGCAGGATGCTTGGGTATAGCCTGAAAGAGATTAAGAATATGGGTGTAAAGGATATCCATCCTGAACAGAAACTGCCTTATGTTATTGAACAGTTTGAGAGGCAGGCAAGGGAAGAGATTTCGCTGGCGAGGGACATCCCGGTCAGAAGAAAGGATGGCAGTGTCTTCTATGCAGATATCAATTCCTCGCCGATAACATTGGCCGGCAAAGAATACCTGCTTGGTATTTTCAGGGACATCACCGAGCGCAAGCAGTTGGAAGAAGCCCTCAGGGTGCAGAGCAGACGTTTTGAGGCATTTTTTGAAAATACAATAACTCCTCTGGCATTTCTTGACAAAGACTTTAATTTTATTCGTGTCAATAAGGCATATGCTGATGCAGATGAAAAAGAAATATCTTACTTTCCGGGACGGAACCATTTCGATATTTACCCTTCAGATGCAAAGATTCTATTTGAAGAAGTAGTCCGGACAAAGACACCATTTCAGGTATTTGCCCGTCCTTTTATATACACCGACCATCCTGAGTGGGGAGTTACTTACTGGGACTGGACACTTGTGCCTATACTGGATAAAAACGGGGAAGTTGAATTTCTTGTGTTCTCTCTTGTTGACGTAACCAAGGGCAAGAAAACAGAGGAACTGATAATAAACATCCTCGAAAGCATTGATGAGTCATTCGTTGTTATAGATAAAGACTATAAGATACTCTCAGCAAACAAGGCATATCTGAGTTCTGTCAACAGGCCGATAGAAGAAGTTATGGGCAGGCACTGTTATGAGCTTTCTCATAATGTATATAAGCCCTGCTGTGAGATGGGGTTAGGCGACTGTCCTGTGAACCTTGCCTTCATGACCGGCGAGCATCACGAAACCGTGCATACGCACCATGACAAAGAAGGAAATCCAACCTATGTTGAGACAAAGGCTTATCCTCAGAAAGATTCATCAGGCGAAGTGGTTTCGGTGATTGAGATAATTGTTAATATTACAGAGAAAAGGAAACTCGAAGAACAGCTCCGGCAGGCCCAGAAGATGGAGGCTATTGGTCAGCTTACAGGTGGAATTGCTCATGACTTCAACAACATTCTTAATACAATTATCGGCTATGGGAGCCTGATGCAGACGAAGATGAAAGAAGATGATCCCTTCAGGGTTAATGTGGAGCAGATACTTGAGTCGGCAGAAAGGGCTGCTGATTTGACACACAGCCTGCTTGCGTTCAGCAGAAAGCAAATAATGAACCTGAAACCTGTGGATATGAATGAAGTATCAAATAAGATGGAGAAACTCCTGTTAAGGCTGATCGGAGAAGATATAGAGCTGAAAACCATACTCTCAGGTGAAAAATTAACTGTAATGGCGGACAGTGGACAGATAGAGCAGGTCTTGATGAACCTTGCGACAAATGCAAGGGACGTTATGCCTAAAGGAGGCAGTTTAACTATAAGCTCGGAGCTTGTTGAAATAGATGAAGGATTTGTAAAGGCGCATGGTTATGGAGAACCTGGAAGGTATGCGCTTATTTCAGTAACCGACACCGGTACAGGCATGGATGAAGAGACAAGGAAGAAGATATTCGAGCCGTTCTTTACGACCAAGGAGGTTGGCAAGGGCACAGGGCTTGGGCTTGCAATGGTATATGGCATAATCAAACAGCATAATGGTTACATCAATGTCTACAGCGAACCCGGCAAAGGTACAACATTCAGAATATATCTGCCGATAATCAAGGCAAAGATTGAGGAGGTGAGGGAACCCGTTTCTGCTGCCCCTCTGCAGGGCGGCACAGAGACAATACTTGCGGCTGAAGATGATGCAGCGCTGAGGAAGTTAACAAGGACAGTGCTTGAGGCATATGGGTATAACGTAATAATGGCAGAGGACGGGGAGGATGCGGTAAACAAGTTTAAGGAGAATAAAGAGAAAATACAACTTTGCATTCTCGATATGATTATGCCCAGGAAGAGCGGCAAGGAAGCATACGATGAAATAAGGAAGATACAGCCTGATATTAAGGTGCTGTTTGCCAGCGGATATACAGCGGATAAGATTCATAAAGAGAAGATGATCGAAGAGGGATTAGAATTTATCCTCAAACCGGTTTCTCCAAAGGATCTTTTAAAGAAGGTTAGAGAGATGCTTGATAAATAATCTAAATTCTTTCAAAATAAAAAACTGGATCAAGATGTTCGCTTTTAAAATATTAAGGAGGAATTGAGATGGTAAAGCTCTGGAGATGTGAAATTTGTGGTGACCCGTATATAGGAGAAACACCTCCGAACAACTGTCCTTTTTGCGGGGCGCACGGGAAATACATAAAAGAGGCAAAAGATTTAAATGTTAATTTTAATGTTGAACTGAATGAAAAGGATAAGGCTAATGCCGAACATGCCCTGAAGGTGGAGATCAGCAACGCTGCCTTTTATTTCTGCGCTGCTGAGAAAACAGATGACCCCGAAGGAAAACTGCTTTTCAAGGCGCTGGGAAAGGTAGAGGCGGAACATGCGAGCATATGGAAGAAGATATTAAAGCTCGACAGTATCCCTAAAGGAAGTGAATCGTGCTTTGTAAGAAACAGGGAGAATCTTGAGGATTCTCACGCAAGAGAGACAAGGGCGATTGATTTTTACAGAAGGGCACAGGCAGAATCTGCAAATGAAAGAGTAAAACAGATTTTTGGGGCATTGGTAGAAGTCGAAACAGACCATCTGCATCTGTCCGAGGAAAGACTTAAATAAGAAAATCTTTTGCTATCTGAGCTGGATATATTCCTTTGCGAGTTCGGGATATAATCTCGGGTTAAACAGGATGTTTGTCATAAAGTAACACTCATGAGTACAGTAACATCTGTTTTCAGTAATAGATTTGATAATCTTCTTTGCTTTATCTGACCGTACGACCTTCATGATGTCATAATCATGATCTTTAATATTGCCAAAGCTTGAAGTGAGTATTTCGCATGGGAATACTTCTCCGTTTTCAGTCAGTACAAGGTTCAACCTGCCTGCATAACATGGTATCAGTCTTTTTTTATCATGTGCTGTGCGGTATATCAGCCGGCGCTGAAGAATGTCCTGGGCAGCCTTGAGCTTTGCGCCTCTGAACCTGTATATACTTGAGATTTTGTTTTTGAGATTATCCTCCAGCCTTTCTATTGCACGATAATATTTTTTGTATTCTACATTCTTAAAGTCCTCATTAGAAAGCTCTCCGCGTATGAGTGAAATCGTATGTGTCTTTATACCGTCCAAACCGTTGACAAAATCTATTATTTCATCCATGTTGTCCTGGTTCTCTGAACAGAATACCGTGTTTACACCGAGTTCAAAGTTGGGATATTTGCCGAGGAAGCCTTTAAGGTGGTGATAAGTCTGCATTGTCTTATCAAAACTGCCGGGAGTATTGCGCACCCTGTCATGCGATTCATAGAGGCCGTCGATAGAAAGTTTTACTGCTATAACACTTTTTTTACAATGGTCGAGTATCTGTTCGGTCCTGTCTTTTATTAGCTCAGGAAGAAGGCCGTTGGTCGGGAAAAGCATTATGACTGGCCTGTTATTTTTATAAAAAATCCTGCTGATTTCAACAAGGTCGTCCCTCAGATAGATCTCACCCCCGGAGAAAGCCAGCCAGAGGAGACTGCCAAGCGAGTTCGAGATTTTATTTATTTCATCAACAGACAATTCTTCCGAATTATTTATTTCCCCGGTGGATGGGGGCGTGTTCTTTAGATAAAAGCAGAACGGACATCTGGAATTGCACCTTCTGGTTATAAAGAAGGTAAGGTGGATAGGCCTCCTTTTCCAGAGCACAGAACCCGAATGTTGAAACGGTGAATACATGGTTTAGAATACCTTTTTATGTTTGGAAGTCAGATAGTATTTTAACATTCCTGTGAAAGAACCTGCTCCGACTGCCAACGGATAAATCATTGCATAGAAAAATGTTGCGAGGATGGTAAAGGATATCCCCTTTGTTTCATAAAATGCAGCAAGAAAGTTTCTGTTTATATATATATTAAGGATAAAGATCAGGAATATGGATATTAAAAAAGCGATGTGATTAAAAGACAAAAAGAACAGGGCAAGGGATGACATCAGAAAGAATGAGACTACATTGGTCTTGAGTTCTATGGAAGCTGTGCCGGAGTCTTTAAATAAATCTCTGTTTTTCAGTGAATATATAGTCCAGTACTTCGATTTCCTGAAGGCATTTTTTAGGGATTTCCAGAGTGTGAAATTGAAAATATGCCGGACAAGTATTTCAGGGTTGATTATAAGTCTGGCGCCTGACTTCCGGAGCCTGTGACTGAATTCAACATCCTCAATGATCGGGAGAAAATCCTCTGAAAACCCGCCGCTGTTTTTAAAGAGTATCGGATCAATGACCATGGCATGTGTTGCTATATAATCAGGTTCTTTCTTTTTTGTCTCAGAGTAGTTTACGAATATTGACTGGAAGGTGCTGAAAAATGTATCGTCATAAGGGACTCTTGTATATGTGCCGCCGATAACTACCCCTCTATGCCCCCCCTTACCAAGGGGGGGATGGGGGGGTGAGGGAAGCATGTCTTTTTTATCAAGATATTCCATAAAAGCCTTGTTAACCTGAAAAAGAGTATCCTTTTGCAGAATGCAATCTGCATCGATAAAGAAAAGGATTTCCCCGTCGCTGTTTTGTACACCTGTGTTCCTTGCCCTCGATGCCCCGGAATGTTTATTCAGACGGATAAGCCTGCAGGGGAAATTCTTTATAATTTCTGCTGAATTGTCATCCGAGCAGTCATCGACAACTATGACCTCAAAACTATCATGACCCGGGGAGAATACGGATTCAAGGCACTTCCCGATGGTTAGAGCGCCGTTGTAGTTCGGGATTATAACAGAGATTCGTTTGTTCATGACTGTAATATTATGGAATAAAAGGGAACTTATATTCCAATCGAAAATTATGACGCGAGATTAAATATTTATCTCTTGACTAATCACCGATTTTTGTGATAAAAAAGAGCGGTATCCAACTAAACTTTTAAGCTCGAATAACCGGATATTTTAAGTTGCCGGACAAATATTCCAAATTAACAGGAGGGGAAGATGGCTAAGAAGATCGCAGTACTTGTCAGGGACAAACAGGCGGAGGCCATAAGGATGTCTGTCGGACTTACGCTTGCAGACGATGAAGTTAATGTATTTGTAATGGACAATAAACTGAATATGGAAGATGAAGGTGTAGCCTTTAATGTCGAGACTCTTGGCGACCTCGATGTAAAGATATTTACAAATAATCCTGAAAATAAGTTCGAACAGATGAGCACCGAGGATATAGCAAAAGCGCTTGTAAAATACGATTCTGTTGTATCTTATTAAGCTTTAGTGTAGTGCGTCAAACGCTGAAACTGTCACCCTGAACGAAGTGAAGGGTCTCATGTCCTTGAAAATACGAGATTCTTCGCTGAGCTCAGAATGACACTCAAAGAAGATAATTTATGACGCACTACACTATAAAAACGAGAGGTTTCTTTTTGGCAGATAAAACACTGGACCTTAAAGATCTGGTCTGTCCAAGGCCTATGGTTGTAACCATGAGCACGTTAAAAATGATGGAAAAAGGACAGACCCTTGAGGTCTACTGTACGGATCTTACTACAAAACACAGCATCCCTTCGCTGTGTGAACGGTCCGGATACAAGTTATTAAGTATCAAAGATGAAGGAAATTTAATCACTTTCTGTATCCAGAAATAAACCTGCAGGCTATCACAAATCCCGGCATCAAAATCCTCTCTTTTCCTGACATAAAAATTGATATTTCAATAATTATCGTCTGTTGCTGAAGCTGTTATTTGTCTCCCTGAACCCTTTGCTCTTTGTCATTCTGAAGGAGTGAAGCGACTGAAGAATCCCGCTCAGGACAGGCTCCGTGAAGGGTCTCGCAACACGTTGAGTTCATGAGATTCTTCGCGGAGTTTACCCTGAGCACAAGATGGGATTCTTCGCTTCGCTCAGAATGACAAACGAAGGGCTCAGAATGACATTTAGTGTTTTAAGTGTTATCCGCAACAGAAACTAATTAATACCTCCTGTAGTCTCTGCTGCGGGGTTCTTCACTTTGTCTTTCAGACTTAATATCCGGCACAGGTCTTCTAAAGTTAGAATTTGAAGTTGACAAACTGTTCAGTATAGATGCTATTTTAATATAAACACAGGTTTTTTATTGCTTTAAGTTTAAAGCAATAAGATTGAGGCAGATAAAAAGAGCAGTAGATAGAAGGGGGTGGTAAATGAGGGAACAGATCTTGAATCCAAAGTAATCTCAGGGAATTAAAAACAAAACTTTTTTAAAAAAAAGCGAATTACGGGGAGAAAAAAATGAAGAAAGTATTGTTTGTTTTTTTAATGCTGTCACTTGTGACAGGCGGATACCTTGCATATACTACCATTGATTCCAGGACGCCGGTTGTTGTTGCTGCAAAGGCATATAATGCCACTGTTTATGTCGCAGGACACGGAGGCCATTTTGCAAAGGCAGATGTAACAATCGATCCGAATAATGCTAATAATCCCATAAAGGTAAATAATCTCGATATGGTCAATATCGGGACAACAGTTACACATAAGACACACGATGCGCGTATCGATTCAGAAGACAGCAATACCTTGTTCTGGTCTACTTATGCCCTTGATGACAAGGGTAAGCAGCATGTAGGAAAATCAGACCTGAAGACAGGCAAGGTAATCAAGGATGTGGCGATGGATCCGGATCCAAGGGCGCCGGGCAAGACAGGGCCTCTTTACTGTGCTTCCGGACAGTCCAAAAAGTATTATATGCCGATATTTATGGGTAACGAAGGTTATGTCGATGTGCTGGATAAGGGGACACTCGAAAAGAAGCACAGGGTGTTCATAAACGATATGGGATATAAGGCCGGCACATATCAGTTTGTTCATGGTGTGAATTCCAATGACATGAAAAAATTTCTGATCTCGGTAGTTATGAAGGGTGAAGACGGAAAAATGAATGGCAAGCAGGATTTGATACTCGTTGACCTGCCTGCCCTTGAGAAGGGTGAATGGAAAGTCCTTGCAAAGACCACCCTTTCAGGCGAGCCTTCGAAGACCATTACCTTCAGACAGTATTTCAGCAAAGACGATAAGCTGATATATCAGGCAGCCGGAGACAGGATGTGGGTGCTCGATGCAGCCACCCTCAAAATGGTCGATGAAAAGATGACAAAACCGGGTTTTGGAGAAAACCATGATGTAATGCCTTCTCCTGACGGCAAATACGCCCTACTGACTTTGAGAAATGCGGATGCAATAGGATGCGATCCCGAAGGCAAACCAACTCCTGACAAAAAGATTACTGACGGTATGTTGCAGCTTTATGACGCAGATGCCAAGAAGCTCGTCGGCAAATCAGTTTCCGTATGTTTTGACTGCCACAAGAACATGGGTAAAGGCGATAAGACCGCAATACTCTGCGGCCTGGATGCCAACTATAAAAAATAACTGACATCCGCTATTATTCTTTCTATGCGGCTCCGGCCGCATAGAAAGAATATCTTATTATCCTCTATAATAATAAAATGAAAAAAAATGAGTTCACCATATTTTCTTTTGCGCTTAAGAATCTGAGGAGAAAACCCTTAAGGACCGGCATACTGGTTATCGCTATAGGGTTACTCGTATCCGTGCTTGTCTTCTCATTATCCTTTACTGCACACGTCAAATCGAGCATAAAAACCACTTCTGACCGGCTTGGCGCCGACCTCCTTATCGTACCTACCGGTTCGAGGGGTGCTGCAGAAGATGTATTGCTCGAAAACAGGGTAAAAACATTTTATATGGATAAAGGCATCATGGACAGGGTGGGGAATATCAAAGGGATAAAAGAAATCACGTACCAGACATATCTTGCAACAATTACAGGAGCCTGCTGTGATGTGCCGGAGACTGTGGTTGTAGCGTTCAATCAGGATACTGATTTTGTTATAACACCATGGCTTATTAAAAAAATCGGCCGGAAGCTTCAAAAGGGAGAGGCTATCGTCGGCAGTGAATCGGCTTTTAATATCAGTCTGGGACTTACAGAGGTCGACAGCGTCCTTTTCGGGAATATATTCAAGATGATCGGAGTGCTCGACAAGACCGGGACGGGACTGGACAACGCAATTTTTATAGCCGAGGAGAATATTGAGGATATTATAAAAAAGGGAAAGGTTGATCTGAAGCCCGGACAGATATCAGTCATCTTTGCAAAGTTAAAAGACGGGTATGATTCACTGAAGGTTGCTGCTGAGATCGAGGATTCGATTATTGAAACAGATACGGTCTCAAGAAAGGATATCGGGAAAAATCTGATTGCTGCACTTAAGGATATAAATCAGATCTTTTTTGTTACTGTGGCGCTCGCCTCTGTACTTTCTGTATTTCTTGTTTGGGCTGTTTTTTCTGCGATCGCTAATGAGAGATCAAGAGAAGTTGGCATCCTAAGGGCTATCGGCGCAAAGGAATTTCATGTATTAAGATTGTTCTTTCTTGAGGTCCTGGTCATAGGAAGTATCGGCAGCGTATTCGGGATTATCTCAGGGTCGGCGCTTTCATTGCTACTGGCAAAGAGTTTCACAATCATGAAGAACTTGCCCGCAGATATAAATGCCATGGAGCGGATCTATATTGCTATATTAAGTTTCCTGATCGGAACAGGCATTTGTATCGCAGGCGCGCTTGCACCGATCCAGAGGATAAAGAAGATGGAACCGCTTCTGGCAATAAAAGAGGAATAATTTGGCACAGATAGAGATTAACGGCATTTCAAAAATATATACAATCGGCGATCTGCGTATTAATGCAGTGGACAATGTCTCGCTTAAGATCGGGAAGGGGGAATTCCTATCCATTGTGGGGCATTCGGGCTCTGGTAAGACAACGCTGATATCGATTATCGGCGGCATAATGAGGCCTACCTCCGGCACAGTGCTTTATGAAGGCTCTGACATCAGTTGCCTCGATGATGAACGCTTATCTGAATACAGGAACAGAAAAATAGGATTTATGTTCCAGTTTGCAAGTCTTTTACCTATCCTTAACGCAAAGGAAAACGTCCTTCTGCCATGCATATTCAATGCAAATGGGAGATTGTATAATGATAAAAAGGCCGAAGAATATCTTGATATGGTGGGCATTGGAGATAAGATAAATGCATATCCTTCACAGCTTTCAGGAGGGCAGCAGAGACGTGTTGCCATAGCAAGGGCATTGATGAATAATCCTGAGGTTATCCTCGCTGATGAGCCTACAGGCGATCTCGATGAAGAGACAGAGGCAGAGATAATGGAACTTTTCAAGAGGCTGAACAGGGGAAAAAAGGTCACCTTTATATTTATAACCCACAATCTTGAACTGGCAGGACAGGCGCAGAGACAGTTGAGGATGAGTCATGGCGCAATCAAGGAGATTTAATGATCGTAAAGATCTTCCCTCCTGTCGTCGAAGATATTATTGAAAGGATTCAGATCTTTATTTTTGGCATCGTTTATATTGATTTCTGCATGACCAAACTCCTCTTTATCTCTTGAGGCACGATGCAGGATTTTCCCCTTCGGGGATACTATTTCGCTTGTCCCAATAAATTTTAGCATATCTTTATCGCCTCTTTGTTCCCTGCCTATCCTGTTAGCGGTAACAGAAAAGACCCTGTTTTCGATGCATCTCGTCACCATAGCATCAGGGCAGTAAGGGAGAACGAGGTTTGAAGGATGCGCAATGATCCGGGCGCCCTTCAGCGCAAGCGTCCTTGCAGACTCGGGAAAGAACCAGTCAAAGCATATCATTATCCCTATATTACCGATTGGCGTATCCCATACACGGAACCCTGTGTCTCCAGGTGAGAACCATAGTTTTTCTTCAAAGAAAAGATGTGATTTCCTGTAAACCCCGATAAATCCTTCAGGTCCTGTTAATACGGCTGAATTATAAAAAAGATCCCCGTCTCTTTCCGACAGCCCGGCTGCTATATAAACAGACTCATTTTTTGAAAACTTAATAAGCTTCTGAGTTGTAAAACCCGAAGGGATCTCTTCAGAAAGTTCTTTTACCTCATGTTTTGAAATGAACTGATATCCTGTATTAAAGAGTTCAGGAAGGACGATAAGATCAGCCTTTTGAGATGATATTACTTTAATGACCCTCTCGACATTATGTCTAATATCTCCAAATACTGGAGCAAACTGTAAAAAACCGGCTTTCATAATCCTTAAAAGATTTTTCCGCCTTTCTCGATATCATCTGTCTTTATTATTAAACTGTCTTTATCTATCTTGCTCTTAATCAGGATCGGACTGCAACCTTTAGAATTATCCCATCTTTCATCTGCAAGTCTGAACCTGAGGTTGCATTCATTGCATACAAGGTCTGTACCTTCAACCCTGTACCCCTTTTTATACTTATAACATGTGAAACAGGCATCAAAATATGCTGAAAGATTATCCTTTCCGTCTCTCCTTACAAGAAAATTGATGCGTTTTCCTGATTTTTTGTAAGTGAAGAAGTGGGCTCTTCCATCCCTGATTTCGCTTAGGTCTATTCTTATTTCGCCCTTTTCAGACTTGATTATCTTATGCTCTGCAGGGAGTTTGCCGCATCCTGGTTGAAAGACTAAAATATAAGACATGAACACGCAGGATAACAATACCTTTGTGCTGCTCCCCGGCATTAAAATCGTCATCTTACTTTAAGTGCCCTGTGTTTACTTCATGGAATCTCAGGATTTTTTCCCCTTTGTGGTCTTTCATGAATTCCCCGGCCGCTTTTTCAGATGCTATCGGGATCAGTTCATCTCCCATAGGGCCATAGACATCGCTTCCAAGAACGAAAATCATCTGCCTGGCATCCATTGCTTTAGTTGAATAATATTCCGTAACGTATATTGCAGCGATATCAGAAGATTTTTTTGAAGGGTTATAATTACCGATATTCAGATAATATTTAAACATATCTTTTGGCCCGTCAAACACAGCATAAGTCCCGTCTTTATATATAATCTGAGACAGCCAGTTTTTATATTTGGCAACAAACATACCGCACACAGGGCACTTATCATCCTGTTTTACTTCTAAAGGCATTTTGTCAGCGCCATATGTTATCGGGGATAAACTGAAAGATAACATTATTATCATGCCGAAAAAAAATCTATTTATTCTTCTCATAAACATTTTCTCCTCTAAACTCTCCCCGATATATTTAATATCGTTATAGTTTATATTACAGAAATCGTTTAATAAGGGTCAATCCATGATGTTAATCTGAATTATGATGAATGCCGTGTTAAAATATGACGTATTTCTTAAACATATTACGAATAATGACAGATAAAAATAAAAAAGCGAATCTTCTTCAAAGACCTTTCATCCATATTCTGCTTATAATTACTGTTGGATTATTTATCTACTCCAATACCTTCAATGTAACATTTACGTTTGATGATGAAAGCAACATAGTTAAAAACCCCCTCATCAAGGACCTTGACAACTTCACAGGGCATTCAGATATGCCGAAGACGAGATTCATCGGGCTTCTCACCTTTGCCTTAAACTACAAACTAAACGGCCTTGATGTTACCGGATACCATATAGTAAACATCCTCATTCACCTTCTTAACGCACTGCTTGTATACCGGCTCGTTACGCTCACATTTAAAACGCCTTATTTTGTAAGGACTACTCAGAACCCACCCCTCCACCTCTCCCAGGAGGGGACTTGCGGATCAACTGATCCTGAGATTGCTTCGCCTTCGGTTCGCAATGACAATACCGCTTCTTTTAAAAGACCGAAATATATCAATTCAATCGCCCTTTTCTCCGCCCTTTTCTTTGTTTCCCATCCTTTACAGACACAGGCGGTCACCTATATTGTCCAGAGGTTTGCATCCCTTGCAACATTCTTTTATCTGCTGTCGCTGGTCTGCTATATAAAATGGAGACTCATAGGTTATAGGTCAGAGGTTATTGGTCAGGGATCAGACCCTATAACCTATTACCTATCGCCTATCACCTATTACCTATCGCCTATCACCTATTACCTATCGCCTATCACCTATTACCTATCGCCTATCACCTATTACCTGTTCTCAGTCATCTCAGCTGTTATGGCCATGTTGACAAAGGAGATATCCTTTACCCTTCCTTTAGTAATAGCCCTTTATGAATTCATGTTCTTAAATGGGAGCATAAGGAGGAGGATGCTTTATCTGATGCCTCTTCTTCTTACCATGCTGATAATACCGATGATACTGACAGGTGGCAAGG
>JAKAKQ010000273.1:0-703 GCA_021813425.1 Nitrospirota bacterium | reverse complement strand
TTCTCTGACAGACATAAGGGGGATAGATGAGGCAACGAAGATAGCCAGTTTCAGCGAGATAACAAGGGAAGACTACTTCTACACGCAGTTTCGGGTCATAACAACATACATAAGGCTGCTTTTTATACCAATAAACCAGAACCTCGATTATGATTACCCTGTATACCATTCATTCTTCAATACGGAGGTCTTGTTGTCCTTCCTGTTTCTTGTTTTACTCTTTGGTCTTGGGGTGTATCTATTGTATTATTCAAAATACCATCAGTTTATAAGCAGGGCTTCTTATCCTGTCATTCCCGCTTGTCGGGAATCCTTTTTAAAGAATGATCCCGGACAAGCCGGGATGACAAACCAAATGACATCATATCTTCCTGATAAAGTTTTTTTCAGTAGTCGTTCACTATTCACTATTCACTGCTTACGACTTACTTCATTCGGGATAATATGGTTTTTCATAACGTTGTCAGTAGAATCGAGCGTTATACCGATAAGGGACGTTATCTTCGAGCACAGGGTATATCTTCCATCCATAGGGTTTTTCATCGCCTTGATGTCTGCAATAGAGATAACAGGGGAGAGACTCAAAAAGAGGATAGATATTACGGATAAGGCGCTTGCAACGGTTTTGGTCCTGATTGTGTTGACCCTGTCCATTACAGCTTATGCAAGAAATCATGTCTGGGGAGACAACGTAAGGCTATGG
>JAKAKQ010000371.1 GCA_021813425.1 Nitrospirota bacterium | reverse complement strand
CAGATCATGAGCGAAGACCGCCATTGGTTGCATTAAGGGTCGCCCAACTGTCACAGGAGGTTGCTTATCCGTTGGCGGTATTCTTAATATCTTTACAGCCGGACCTTTACTTGACTGTCCAATAAAAGATTCCCCTAATGTTTTCACAAGGTGCTGATTTGCCCATTTCTCAGGTGATTGTCGGTTGCTGGCACCTGCTATCATCCCCGAAAGCATATATCCCGCCTCATTTGTTTCAAGGTTCTCTTTTGTATATCCTATCCCCATCCAATCATCATATGTTATTTCGGATTGCGGAATCTTTACGGTTAAATTTTGATTTACTGAGTTTTGGATGTCTTCTTTGATATTATCGGCAAAGGGCAAATTCGGAAGGATTGTGTTTATGCTGGTTTTGTCTATGGTTAGTATCGGCACTCCTATGGTCTTTGCATATTGAAATAGGTTTGCTGTTGAGACAGAGGGTACCTGAAAATCATCTTCAAATACTTTATATTCCAAAACAGAGCCCTGAAGGGCGGATAATTGCATGAAGGTCTTTTGCCTGTCTTCAGGAGAGGGCAAACCGCCGTTCGCCCCTACAGTCCCTCCCTCTTGGGTTAAGGGGGAGCGGGAGGGGGTTACTCCTATCGTCCTTAAATCCGCATCTACATACACCCCCTTCCACTGAAACCCATGAGGCATGTCAAGAAGGTAGGTCTGCTCTTCCGCTGTCTCAGGTTCGTTTTCATTATTTACCTTCTTGATATAAGAAAGAATTGCGTAAAGGCACATGATCCTGTAAACCTTCAAGCAGGTGATGTAGTAGTAGTTTTTTCTTATATCAGGGTTCAACTCTGTTCCTTTTTACTGTTTCCTGTTTTCTGTCTACTGTATGCTGATTGTCTTTGTTTTATTCGTTGTCCACCATGTCTTATACTCTGTCAGTTTTGCCTTGATGGCTGTGCCGTTGTTACTGTAAAGATAATTTGAGAGGAGATTCCTTTCGTCCTTTGCGCTGATGCCGTAGTATTTCTCTCTGTAATTGAGAAATACGGTCATATGGTCAACAAGCTCCTTAAGCATGTCTTTCTGTGCAACCTTGCCCAACTGAAACTGCATGTACCACTTGTCACAAAGCCACAAACGCCGCTCCATCTCGTCTTTGATCCACTGGATATCGTGATTATTGTCTAAAACCAATGATGAGGATATTGTCGAGGGAAATTTTTGAAGATAAGCCTGAACAACTTCAAGGGGTTCGGGCTTATTGCCATATAAATCAGTATATGAGATATCTACAACAACTTTATTGCTAATCCAACTGTAGCCGCTTCCTCTCAGTGAAATAAATTTGTTCCCATTTATATCTCTCAACCTTGCTCCTTTGGTCAACAAGCCCAATCTCTCCATTTCACCATCCCTATACCCATCCTCTACCTCATGCAACAGCCATTTGTCAGAGTCGGAACCGGAGTGTTTGGTGACCTGGACGGTAGAAGAAGACAAAGTACTTCCATCTTCATAATATGCCTCGTACGTTTTATCACTGTGGTCGAGATAAAAATGTCCGATTGGAGCTATTACTCCTGCCCCATCAAATACTCTTGGCCCGCCTATATACCCGCCAATTACCTTCTGCGGTGCTTCCAATTTGTATGATCCGATATCTTGTAAAACTAAATAGTCGGGGAGATTTTCAGAGAAGCTTGATGCTGGAATAAAAGAAAAGATTAATAGTAATATTACCATTCGATTCATTTTCATTCGATGAGCCTCCTTATTGTCCTGAATATTGCGTCTTTATGATCTCGGTTATTAAATCTTTTGCCTTCCAATTGCCCTCGCAAAGTTCTTGAGGACACACTGCATCTCTCTTTATGATCGTTCCTAACTCAGCTTTATTCCCTCCTGGATAAGCAACGATGAACGGCACATACGAATCACCGGGATTAAGGCCACCGTGCCACGACTTGCAAGCCACTCCAGTAGTGTATCTGTCATTTGCGCTGCCTGTTGTTGCGTCTTTCATGATCAGAACAAGATCGCCTGAGCGATCTTTATTGTTCATTCCGGTTATTCGTGTAACTGCTCTTACATAGTCCACAGTATTTAACGATTCAAGCGAAGCCGTACTTATAGTCACCTTCCCTGAAACGTCTTCGCTGACACCAGTTACTACTTGATATGGTCCACTTAGTGTTCGCCTCACAAGGATTTTATCGACTGAGGATGTAAGTCTGTTCAATTCTTTCTTTACCTTATCGGCTGCATTTTCTCCCAATGAAAGAGAACGCATCAGCGTATCAATTACGATACCAAGCCTCGCTTCATCAGGATTGCTCTGCCAGTCTGCGCCTTTGACATAAATGTGCGCCATAGGCCCATTCAATGCAGTAATGACATTTGCTTGACCAGGATTCTGAGTAATATTGATGCCTATATTATTCAGTTCCGCAGGTGCAAGAAGTTTTATTCCGGCCGCAGTCGGCGCGAAATTGCTAAAGAGTTTCCCCAACTCCCATATATGAAGGTTGTTGTTGGTCTTTTCAGAATCCTGAACATTTCTTTCATTAAATCTTTTAACTTTAAGCTTGCAAGAAGTGTCAGGGGTCACATCCCTTTCATCTGGTGTTCCGGGATAAAGAGTGATTCGTCCAAACTCCGGCATCCCCGTATGCCCGTGATCCGCCGTGACGATGAATATTTTGTTGTCGAACTCGCCAACCTCTTTAAGTTTATCAACCACTTCACCCACTTTTGAATCGGTTACATTCTTAAAGAAATCCTTATATGCCCCCATTCCGCCGCCGTTTTTATCCCCGTGCGCCTCATGATCGAGACCCGCGAAATAGACGGTCGTTAATGCTGGGAACTTCTTTTTCATGCCTGAAGCAGGAGGCGTTGCCGGCAAGTAGATATCTATGAATTCCCTTACGCTTTCTGCGGGCAA
The DNA here is from genome assembly GCA_021813425.1 of Nitrospirota bacterium. Classification (GTDB taxonomy): domain Bacteria; phylum Nitrospirota; class Thermodesulfovibrionia; order Thermodesulfovibrionales; family UBA6898; genus JAKAKQ01. Next base: position 845 of record JAKAKQ010000371.1, on the reverse strand, counting down.
GCTGTCCAGAAGATATGATTCACCCATAAATGTGCCGGTCAGTGCTGTCGCCACGCGTTTGCTGGCCGTTCCCCAGTAGTCCGTCCCTTTTGCATAGTGGTTTGAGAAAACCGCACTTCGGCATTCCTTATCTTCGTTGACGCAGCTTCTATTCACTGAATTTGTATCCGATTCTTCATTGTATGCGGCATTTATTCCGCTTTGCCTGTTTATCCATTCGTATATGCTCTCTGCCTGCCAGGCGTTATTCGGTGAAGAGTCGTCAAATTTCCTCTGAAGTGTTCTCTTTTGAGGCGATGGATTTGTTATCAGTTCCTTTAACGCCTCCCATAGGCCGCTTTGGTGCATCCCCTCTATCACAAAATCCGAGGGCACAAGATGATTTGCCATGAAATTCGCCGTATTTGTTTTGAAGGCACCGTCGCTTAAGGTTACCATCCCTAATGGAATGCCCCCCATGCCGGGGAGTGTCCTGCCTTGCATGTACAGGTCACGGGCAAAGAACTCGTTGCCAAGCAGCCCCGTCTCTCCCGACTGCTTCCCTGAGAATACACTTGCCCAGCTTGCAAGGGTAATCGACGGGAATATGGCCGTTACCTCAGGAAGCATAATATATCTCTGTTTTGCTTCAGGCAGGTCATATCCGGCAAGGACCTGTTTCATGCCAGGCAGGGAGCCAATGTCTACCCTGTATTTGCCCCCATCCTGAACCCTGTCCAGTTCATTCGGATACAAAACATCCTGTCTTAATCCGTCTATGGCAAGGACTATCACTCCAACCGGTTCTATGAGATATTCCATCTTCTCACCGTATATCTCAACTTCTATGTTGTTCCCTATCCCTC
>JAKAKQ010000278.1 GCA_021813425.1 Nitrospirota bacterium | reverse complement strand
GTTGTTAAGGGCGGGGTTGCAGGTCTTGTAAGGGAAGACCATGAAGCAGCATTAAGGATCATGAAGAATGTTTTGGGGGTTAAAATTATAAAGTGACAGGGGAGGTGTTATGTTCCATACAGCAGAGCCTCAGGATGTAATAGACGGTAAAATAACAGACGTCTATTTTGACCGCACTATAAAGATCCTCAAGGCAAAAAAGATCAATAAAAGTGTGAAGGCCGAATTTATCGCAAAAAGCCTCCCTCAAGACTGGCCCTGGGCTGTCTTTGCAGGACTTGAAGAAGCTATGTACCTTATGAAACATATGCCTGTGAAGGTAAGGGCGATGAAGGAAGGGACCGTCTTCTATCCATATGAGCCTGTTATCGAGATCGAGGGGATGTACCAGGATATATGCGTATATGAGACTGCGCTCCTCGGGCTGATATGCCAGGCATCAGGCATAGCTACAAAGGCAGCAAGGTTCAAAAAGCTTGCAGGAGACAGACCTGTGATAAGCTTCGGCGCAAGGAGGATGCATCCAATGCTTGCCCCTATGATAGAGAGAAACGCTTTCATAGGAGGATGCGACGGGGTATCAGTCATAAAGTCAGGAGAAATCATTGGTGAAGACCCTATGGGGACGATGCCGCACGCCCTTATTATCTGTTTCGGGTCGACTGTGGATGCGGTAAGGGCTTATGACGAAGTACTCGAACCAAAGGTCAAAAGGGTTGCGCTGATTGATACATTTCTCGATGAGAAATTTGAGTGCCTCAATGTTGCAGAGGCGCTGGGCAAAAGGCTCTATGCAGTGAGGTTTGACACCCCTTCATCCAGGCGCGGGAATTTCTACCGTATACTTGAAGAGACAAGGTGGGAGCTTGATATGAGAGGGTACAACCATGTCAGGTTCTATGTGAGCGGAGGGATTAAGGAAGAAGACGTTCCTGTCCTGAACCCTGTAGTTGACGGCTACGGCATAGGTACCTCGATAAGCAATGCCCCTGTTGTGGATTTTGCGATGGATATTATTGAAGTGGAGGGCAGCCCATTGGCAAAAAGGGGGAAATGGTCAGGCAGTAAAAAGGTCCTCGAATGCATGAAATGCGGGTCAAGGAAGATAGTCCCGAACAACAAAAGCAGGCATATATGTTCATGCAAGGGGAAATATATTGATATCCTTGTCCCTGCTTTGGACAATGGGAAACAGATTATTGATATATATCCGCCTGCCGAGCTTAGAAAGAAAGTTCTTGAGAATATAAAGGAACTTCCATTGGAGTGAAGACTAATTATATTCTCCGGGTTAAACAGGATTTGTAACCGCCTATAATGGGAAATCTCTATATCCTGCTTGCCATATTCCTGTGGAGTTCTATCGGCATAGTCGTCAAACTGTCAGGGGTATCGATTCATGTCCTTATCTTTTACTCCCTTTTGATCGCCGTGGTTCTGCAGGGGATTATCCTGTCACAGAAGAAATATAGAAAAGATATCCCAGGCATAAAACAGCTTAAATACCCTTTGCTCCTTGGTTGTGTAGGGCTGTTAAATAATTTCACCTTCTTCTATGCATACAAAAATACCACAATAGCAAATGCCGTTCTTTCCCATTATACTGCGCCTGTCATAGTGGCGTTTCTTGCAGCATTTTTCCTGAAAGAGACAATTACAAAAAACATTGTTATGGCAATAGTCATTGCCTCAACAGGCCTGCTGATAATGCTCAACGGATTTACTCTTGCGGAAGATCAGGCAGTGGGCATTATATCAGGTGTAATTTCGGGATTTTCATATGCAGTAATCATTATCCTCGGCAGGATCTATGCCAGGAATTTTAGCCCGATCGTGCTGACCTTTTTTTCGAATACTGCTATCGTAATCATGCTTGCGCCTTTTGTAAGGGAGTTCCCGTTGTATGCCCTGTGGAGCTTTGTTATAATGGGAACTGTTCATTCTACTATTGCACCGGTTCTGTATTACAGGGGGCTGCAGGAAGTCACTGCCAACAAGACCGCGGTCCTCGGGTATCTTGAGCCGGTTAGTGCAATAATTTTCAGTATGGTATTCTTAAAAGAGATGCCTGGAGTGAATTCAATATTCGGAGGGATACTGATAATATTTTCGGGTTATCTTACAATAATTAAACGTGACAAAAATAGAGTGAGGGGAACAGGATGAAAAGAACGATTTTTCTGTTCGTGGCATTTGTTTTGATGCCTTCGGTCGCTTTTTCTGCTGACAGGATTGAGATGACGCTCGGAGAAGCCGTTGAACTGTCTCTTGAAAATAATCTCTCATATGCCAGGGATAGATATCTGCCTAAGATATCAGAGGCCGGCATAAAGATAGCTGCCGGAGAATTCGATCCGCAATTCAAAATCCAGCTCGGAGACTCTTACAGGAAAGAACTTTACACTTCAATAATCGGACCTCAGGGAATAATCGGGACTTCAGGCATTTTTGAAAGCTATCAGAGATTATTTGAAGTTGACACGTCTGTCAGTGGAAAGGTCAATACCGGCACTGCTTACGAGATAAAGTGGTCGGATCAGAGGGTAAAATCCAGGGCCTCTCTCGATGTTTTAAATCCGTATCATTATACAGAGACTTCCCTGACTCTCTCACAGCCGCTTTTAAAGGGGTTTGGCAAGGGCATTCAGGAGAGCAATCTGAACGTTGCCAGAAACAGCTTTGAAATCTCCAGGCTCGCGCTGGATGACAGCGCTTCATCTGTTATCCTGGATACTACTAATGCCTACTGGGAACTGGTCTCGGCGAAAGATGAGGTCGAGGTTGCAGAAATTTCATTGAATCTTGCAAAGAATGTAAACGAAGAGACAAAGGCAAGAATAGACGCCGGTGTGCTTGCCCCTGTGGAGATATATAAAGTGGAGGCAGAGGTCTCTATAAGAGAGGAATCACTGCTGAGGGTCAGGAAAACGGTTTCAGATGCAAACGACAGATTAAGAATAACCCTTGGACTGAAAGACTGGGATACGGTGATCATTCCTGTTGAGAAAAGGCCTTCTCCCTCGGATATGCCTGTTTTAGATGAATGCATAAATGATGCGATTAAATTCCGTCGGGACTATAAACAGGCGGATATCGATTCTAAGAACAAGGGGATAATGAGCAGATATTACAAAAACCAGGGTCTCCCTGATCTCAGTTTAACAGGCACTGTCGGAAGAAGCGGCAAGGGGGAAAGGTTCAGCGAGTCAAACGACAGGCTTAATGACGGGAGGTATTACTTCTGGGAGCTTGGAGTGATGCTGAGCATACCGCTTGGCAACAATACAGCAAAAGGGAATTATCTGAAGGCAAAATACGAGGAAGAACAGTCTGATCTTAATCTCAGGCTTATTGAACAGAAGATACAGCTTGAAGTAAGGGAGGCATGGAGGACGGTCCAGCTTAATATCGAATCAATTACAGCAACACAAAAGACAAGGATCGCGACTGAGAAGAGACTCGAGGCAGAGGAGGGAAGGTTTAAGGTCGGGATGGCTACATTAAACGATGTCCTTAAGTTTCAGGAGGAATATACAAAGGCGCTTTCTTCCGAGAAAAGGGCGTATATCAATTATGCAAAATCCATTGTCTCTCTCGAAAAGATCAAGGGCACTCTATGGCATAATGGAAAGACAATTAAGGGATCATAATTGAGTAGACATAATTTAAAAAATCTCCCCTTGCCCCTCTTTTCCAAAGAGGGGTATTATCCCTCCCTTTGGAAAAGGGAGGTTAGGAGGAATTTTATAATCAAATGTCGTTATTATTCTGAGACTGTTAT
>JAKAKQ010000264.1 GCA_021813425.1 Nitrospirota bacterium | reverse complement strand
CCATGCATTGACACAATCCGGTACAATTCGATCCACAGCCCAATCCCCCCCCCCAATCACATTTCCTGCCCGAGCGACGGCAATGCGCACCTTGTTGTCTGGGCCATTAAAAAATGATTTGATATATGAACGAATCGCTATGTCAGCAGCAGCCTTGGACGCGCTGTAAGGGTCCGGACCACCCAGAGCGTCGGTCTCCCGATAGCCCCATACCCATTCCACATTGTTGTAGCATTTATCACTGGTAATGATTACCGCAGTACAGAATTTTTTCAATACTCTAAGCGCTTCAAGAATGTGGATTGTTCCCAATACGTTCGTTTCATAAGTCTCTATCGGGTTCTCATAAGAAAGGCGGACCAGCGCCTGCGCTGCAAGATGAAAGACAAAATCAGGCTGAGATTCCAGAACAGCTCTCCGGACTTCGTGGTGATTGCGGACATCCAGTCTGTAATCTTTTAGAATATGTTCCAAGCCTGCAGTCTTAAAATGGGAAGGTTGAGAAGGCGGATCTAAAGCGATCCCAACTATTTTGGCACCTAAATGCTTCAACCAGATAGCAAGCCATGATCCTTTGAATCCGGTATGACCCGTTATTAAAACGGTTTTATTCTTAAAGATTTTTTCCATAATATGTTATGGTTGACACAAGACCATTGCACTACTAATGGGGCTTTTCGAGGCGAGGCTGGTGCCGATTTCCATTCCCTTATTAAATTTTATATTCTTCTGATCAAAAATTATAAAATGATCATATCTCTTGCGCAACCGAATGTGTGCCTATCGGCTTTTTTCTCGGTTCAATCCTAAACACAATCTTTCTTCTTCTATTGCTGACATAATACCGTGCAAATAAAAAAGTGGTAATGATGGCAACGATGAGATCAAAGATAAACCAATCCATTCCGAAGCTGTTCAACCAGATATAAAAAATATTAATCAAAACAGCTCTGTATATGCATGTTTTCAGGGCATTCTCAGATTTCAGAGTATTAAAAACGAACTGGAAAAGAAACCCGGAAAAGAGAAAAACAATCAGCGCCGGGTAACCATTAAAAAATACATAATAGTCACCATATATCCCCATTTGATCAGTGTGATAAAATTTCTCAATCTGCTCTCTACCAGGTATCGGCTCTTCATTTCTGATGAACCTCATGCTGTTTGATGTTCTTTGTGTGCCGAACACATCGAATCCAGGCGTTAGTACATTATCGACAATACTTTCAGCGTAATACTGGCCATTTATAATCTGGGCAAACTTCTGCCTGTTTGCGATCAACTCTGTTGAATAATCAAGAAAGCCTAACCGGTAATAAAGCTGCGGCAAATATCTATTGACCAATTCAAAATTGAAACTGTTGCTTCCGCTATCCTCAAACAAATACTGAGTCGACAATTTATCCTTAATGCCAAGGTTTTGTTTTAATGTTGCAGCAGTAAAAAGAACAATGGACAAAGGAACGATCAGCAGACCCGCAAAAACAATTTTTTTATTGAAAACAATTCGCTTTTTAACGGCCAAGATACCCATTAACATAGCCACGCTCACAGTCAGTATCCCTGAACGGCTACCGGATAAAGTTGTTAAAATAACCATGGCTATAATAGCCGCCGCAAACAGTATCCGGTTGCGTGGTGAAATTCCATCGTAATGGTAACTCAACATTGTAAAGGTGAATAACATAATCGTATTACGGTTTAAAAAAGTTTGAATAAATCCGTTCAAGCGACCTAAAGGCGAAAAGCTTAGCACATCACAAAAACAAATCAGGACAGCCAAAGCAATAATAATAACTGCGTTTTTGATTTGAGGAAAGCCATCTGCTTCTCCGATTTTCTTTTTTTGAATTTCACAATATTTCTCGGAAAAATAAAAGCCGGCAAACATTGCAGCATTGGAAAGGAGGATAAATATCATCGTGTCATTTAAAGCGATTACTGACGGTATAAAGGAGAACCCGAATATTGATACAGAAGCAGGCATGTGCAAAATGGTTGCAATTCTGAGCATGTAAAAAACCGTCATCACAATGACAAGGATTATAACAAAAGGGTTTCTTTTGCGTTTCTCATATACCAGCATTCCTATGTTTTCAACGGCAAAGATACACACCAGGATAAGTGTAATAATATTAACCAGGGTATTGTCCTCGCATATGTTGTAGAGATAGATACAAACTCCGCAGACAAATACATTGACAATCCTCAACAACACATTCAAATCATATTTGGTTTTAACTTTGCGCATAATTATACAGAGCAGGCTGCAATCAAAATTTCCATTTTTAGCATCAACTTCTCAATTTCTTTTGGTCATTATTTCAAAGCTTCTCATGGCTATCCACACAAACAGATAACATATTATAAAATTATCATATTTAAAACTATGGAACCAAACAGAAGAAAAACTCCTCAGCCAATTGATCGGATTCTCCTTGTATTGACTGCCCCATACAGCAGCAACAGACAATTTGAATTTCAATTTTTCCATATATGTTAGCTTCATACGGGAAAAATTGTTGTATAAGATATCAAATATCTCCAATGTGCTTGCCTGAATACCGGCTGTGTTTCTAACTGTTGTTGGATGATTTCTGAAATTATTGAGGTTTTTTATGATGTAAAAAAAGTCACAGTGTTCTGTCATTCGACACCAAAAATCCCAGTCTGCACATACTTTATACCGAGAATCAAAACCACAGGCTAAATCAAAATATTTTCTGCGGATTATTGCAGCACTCATGTTGGGAATAATACAGGAGTTCAAGAAAAAAAATTGCGCTAATCTCTTCGGAATTAAGGCATCTTTCGAACAGAATTTTCTGAATAGCTTTTCCCGATGGTCGAAATCATTGCCCAATATTATACCATTCGGATCAACCATATTACTTCGGGAGTAAACAACACCGACATTCGAATTTTGCAACATTTGTCCCATCAGGGCAGTAATTTGGTCGGGCTCGCTGAAATCATCACACTCCGCAAACATGATATAATCGCCCCGACTAAGACTGACACCTATATTACAGGCTTTCGCATAGCCGCCATTCTCTTGCAGGATCGTAATATGTACCTTAGGATGGTTTTGATATTGGGCAAGCACTGCTGCACTTTTATCAGAAGAGCAGTCATCTACAACATTGATCTCAATATTATCATATGTCTGGGAAAAAAGGCTTTGCATGCGCTCATCAAGATATTCTGCGTGGTTATAGCTTGTAACAACCACACTCACAAGCGGTTTTGCAGAAAGAGTCTCTTCAGGCATTTTTTCTTACCATTGATTTTAATGTGTGGGCGAACGTATAAAACCGAATAAACAATGCAAGAAAAAATTTTTTCATCGGAGTTTCAGACTTACCGAAAAAGTGCAGCAATCCGGCAGGCACATGAAGGAATGCGAATAACGACAAAACGGTATTCCAGTATTCTTTTTTTTCTGAAGAGTAATGAATGCCATAGAACCTATCGCTAATTAAGGACTTGCCCCTCATTGAAGTCGGCGAATCTTTTGCACCTTCTATCGTTGAATAATCTTCAACCATATCTTTTACTGAGATGTAACCATCTTTCAGTGCCCTGTCGGTTATTTCCGTACCTGGATAGAAAATGAGATTAAAGCCCTGGAGAGTTACCGGTTTCGGGAATTGAAGAAAAAGATTGACTGTTTGGGCGACATCATCCGGATTTTCATATGGGTTGTTGAATATTACATCGTAAATTACATCGATTCCCAATTCACTAATCTGGCAGGCAACTTCTATAACCCTTTGATTGGACACCCGCCTGTTATAGACTTCCCTGTTAATCTTCTCACTACCTGTCTGTATGCCCAACTGCAAAGCGGAGAGCCCGCTGTCACGAAGAATCTTAATTTTGTTAAAATCAAATGCCATTGGTTCGACTAACGCAAAAAAAGGTAATTTTATTTTCTCCTTATATAACTTTTGAAATAAAATAAAATCTTCCATATTGCGGGCAATAAAACTATCATCCCAAAAATTAATCTTTGTTAAGTTCCTGAATTTTTTTTTTGCCTGTGCAAGTTCTTCAATGACATTTTCGACACTTCTTTTTCTTAAATACTTCCCCTTCCCTTTATATTGACTTCGCCGGTAGCTGTTGTAGCAATAATGACAACTGTAAGGGCATCCGCGCGATGTCATGATACTGTATTCACCATTGAAATGTTTTTCCGCCAGTTTTTCAAATCCATTTTCCGTCATAACAAGTTGGCTATTTAAATCAAAATCAGGGAAAGGGAACTGATCGAGATTTTCCTCCAAAACGCGTATTTGATTTCTTACTATTCCGCTGTCAGTCTTGAACCATATATTTTTTGTTGATAAATCGAATTTGCCACCATCATATTTTTTTACAAGGTCAAGCAGCGCCTCTTCCCCCTCACCTAAGCAAATCATATCCGCATGTTGCAGACATTCATCGGGCCTTACATTGACATGTGCGCCGCCCCAGATTACCGGCAGGTGAAGGTTTTCTTTTATTGCCTCTGTGACGGTTATGGCTGAATAATAATCATCAGTGACGAGACTGATGCCCACCAGACCTATATTCTCTGCTCTGATAACTGTAATTAATTCATTTAAGTTGCTTGAATTAAAAGAACCGGAACAAAAAAAGCAGGTTACCTCATACCCGTTTTTTTTCAGGTATGAAGAAAGACTTCTTGTGTTGATACTGTTATTTAAAAACGAAACTAACGCAATACGAATCACTTTGACCTCACTCAGTTGTTTTGATCCACTCTTTATTTTGGGGATTATACTTTTTGACTACCCTTGCTGGTATTCCAACAGCAACAGAGTAATCGGGTATATCCGAAGTTACGACGGCATTCGCGCCTATGACACAATTTTTACCTATTCTCGCGCCAATGATACATACATTTTCCCCAATCCATGAACCATCACCTATTGACACCTCTGCCTTAAATTTCAATGGTTGATGCATTATCGGCAAATTGATATTCTCAAATCCATGTAAATTGTCTGATACATAAACCCTGTCACTGGTAAGGACATCCTCTCCAAACACTACTTTTCTGACAGCCGCAATGTGATTGTAATTGCCAAGCACTGAGCCTTTCCCTATAATCAATTCTGGTTCATGCTCATCAATTTTCTCTGCATATAAAAAAGCATGACTCTGAATAACAGCGCCGCTCATCAATGAAATGTATTTTTCGCCATCAACTCTTAAAGGGTTCATGATTAAAGCCCTAAGTTCCAGCTTTTTATATTTTCTCTTATTCAAGGCATAAAATAAAAGCATTCTGAATCGAAACAATTGTGTCAAAATATTTAATTTTATAGCATTCACTCAGCGTTATTGTTACGTTTGTTTTCAAGCATGTCAAAAAATCTTCCTATATCTGAGAATTCATCGACATATTCAGATCTCTCAGATTCCAACATATCCCACCATTTAATTTCAAGAAGCTTTTTACAAATTCTTTCATCAAATCTATATCTAATCAGCTTTGCCGGAACGCCTGCAATTATTGCATAGTCCGGCACATTTTTTGTTACGACGGAGCCAGCTCCAACCACAGCACCATTCCCAATGACAATACCATCCATGATTATGGCACCCTGTCCTATCCAGACATCATTCCCGATTATAACCCTTTCATCAAATGGTTCAAATTTATCTTGCTCACTAAAAGTCTTAGCAAGAGGCTGCGTCATTGCATAGAATGCCGGATGAGTGCTGACAGAAGAGGTCGGGTGTTTGCCAAGGCTTATGCTGACATTGGAAGCGATTGAACAGAACTTCCCGATATCGGCATTAATAATCATTGAGTTCTTCTGCACAAATGTATGGTCACCCAATACGGAATTAATGATGCCGGTGTTATTAAATATTACATTATAGCTTCCTAATATGGATGATTCATCAACATAACTACCTGGATAGAAATGACAGGATGGATTTTTTTTTTGCATCCTTGCCAAAACGAAATTAGATGCCGTGAATTCTTTCAGGCGTTGCCAGAAATTATTCAGTAAAAATGATTTTACCATTAGTGTTCACCGGATGGTTCTAAAAGCGAGTAGATGAAATCAATATTGCGGTCTGTGCTTTTGCCGTCAAGGCAGCCAACATATTTTTCCATAACCTTCTTATCCAGAAAGGCTTCATAAATTGGATCTTTGTTATAAAATCTTTCTATTTTATCGATAAGGTCAGACAGACAAAATGCCGTTACCAATTCTGATTTGCCGTCGAATGGCGGATGATTGACCTGAGTGTCTTTTTTATAATAAAGAACCGGTATACCGAGGCAAGATGCTTCAAACAACGTCTGTGAATAGATGGTAATAAAATAGTCTGCCCCTGAAAAAATATCTTTCATCGACAAATCATCATATATGGTCACAGGAATTCCCAAAAAATACTCCGTAAGAAATGATTTGTATTGCTCAATATAGCCATTGGCACGCACCTTCAAAACAATATTCATTTCTTTTCCCTTTTCGCACACTGTTTTTAATGCGTTCATAACATCGTAGAAAAAATCGAATTCAACAGCCACATAAGAATTCAAATCAACATTGCTGAACCCGGATGCACCGATAACGATTGTCGGTCTTTGCCTGTTGATTACTTTTAATGAAGCATTGTTAATGTAATCATCCATGCGAGGATCGCCCAAACAGACAATGTTTTGCATGTTGCAAAAATAATTATTTTTAACTGATTCCCCATAGGAATTGATCCAGGTGGCATCTTTTGCTTCGTCCAAGTATGAGTGTGCAAACAATCCATTTATAATCAAGAATGTAGGTATGCCATACTTGTGGCAGTAATTGAGCATCAGGCAATTGGTAAACCCGATATTGGCAATGGTAACCATCAGATCTAATTTATTTTTTTTATAATACGCGATGATGCAATCTACCGTTTGCAGGCAGCCAGCAAGCGGGCCTGAAATTCTTTTAATAATTATCAGATAAAGATAATCACTGATGGGAAAACCATCCAGATTCCAATGGATCGATTTTTCCATCTGGAATTTATCTATCATCTCCTTTGCCAAATGCTTATGATGATAGGAGGGTGGTTGTGTTGGCAGACGCCTTTCTTTAAAAGGTCCTTGTGTCCATGTGTAGTTTTCAAAGATTAGGTTAACGGCTGGATTGTTTTTTAATTTTTCTATTATCCTCTGGGTTGGATGATAGGGATGTATAAAAATATTGAGAACCTTCTTTTTAAAAATCAAACATCTATCCCAAAAAGACAGCATCAAATCAAAGATTCCCGTAAGAAAAGATTTTAATACCTGCTTTGCACCGGACGGATAAATACTTTCATCAATCCAACGGAGAATGGGGAAATAATATTCCTGAGTCTGTTCATCATTTTGAGGCCCCCATGTTTCTATTTTTATATCAAGCGCCTTAAGAATATCCAGAGTGTAATAATCTTGTACTCCGACAAACACCTTTTTATATTCTATTTTTTTAACTGCCAATAAATTAATCACGGTACGTGCATATTGTGTAATATTCGCCCATATGGCAATTCTCAATGCATTTCCGACTTTTATTCCCTTATACGCAAAAAAATCATTCCCTTTTGAATCATAATGCCACCTGGCAAAAAAATGGTATGTTTCATAATTATATTTTTCCATGATTTGCGGATCAATCAGATGATCAAGGAATTCAACCTTGCCCCCCATATGGCGAATTTCATGAAAAACACCAAAATCAAGTGTCAACACCAGATCCAAATTAGGGTCGTATGGGAAGGGACGCGATTGCCAATATGCACGATTCTGAACAAGAAACAAATGCCGATATGATTGTTCTGCTATACTGAAATTATCAGGTTTCATATTTATTGATGGAATTTGATTGGCATTTTATTTATCATTTGAACAGCCAGCTCGGATATTTGACTTTTTTTCAACGCACCCATCCAGGGGAAACACCACACCAGGCATGAAACAATTATCGTGTATAAAATTCCTGCCACAAAAAAATGACCGGCAAAATGATCCGTGGAAAATAATAACGCAACTGCCTGAGAACATCCCGCAGCAACCACAATGAAGATTGAAACAACAATAAATTGGTGAATGAGGAACCTTGAAAATGACACCTTGAGATATTTAGTATTGAACCATAGTTGAATATTAACGCTAAGAGAAGTCATAACCATTGTCTTTGCCGCCAAGCCAATGGCACCAGACTGCAATGCTCCGTATTTTTCCGGACCCAGAAGGAAAATTGTAAGGGGCAAACCGATAAGAAATAAACACAGGCCTATATTGCTATAGGTTTTGGTCCTGCCGGTGGCAAAAAAAAAAGCGGCATTCATCTGTCCTGAGGCTTGTTGCATCGGAAAAAAACACATAATCGTAATGGCTATAATTGCCCCGGTATAAGCCTCACCACCAAAAATCAACATGACATTTTTAGCTTCGACTGCCAGGAAACAACCAAAAAAAGCGGCAATAGCAAAGAGCATCTTTGTGTATTTTATGAAAAGCTGACGCATTCTTTCAATATTATTGTTGGCAAATTCTATGGCAAATTCCCGCATAATAAGAGGAATCATGGCGGAAACAAAAAGAGCACCTATTGCGCCCGTTTGGTAAGCCAAGGCATAAAACCCCTGCTGCATACTGCCTGAAAATTTTTGCAAAAACCAGCGATCCGCCATTTGTTCCATTATGGCGAAAATTGAAAAAATGATAAGTGGCACGCAAAAAGAAGTGAATTCTTTAATATAGGATTTCAGCTGAATTTTATTCAATCGCCAGGTATTAATAAGGTGAACTTTAAATTTTTGAATTAGAATAATAAGAAAAGCAATCACCACCACAAAAATTAAAATCTGAAGGATAAAATACGAAAATAAATTAAGCCTGTTGAATATAAACAAAATGAAAATAATCAATAGGCCTAATATTCGCTGCAGCATGTTTACCACTTCTGATTTAGCCGTCAGACCATAGGCATCGGATACCTGTATTAATGTGCTGTTATATGTTTGAAGCAAAGCCCACAGCATTGCCAACCCGACAAAGATTGCCTTTTGTTCAGGCCAGATGACATGGTCAATACCAGAAAGATATGAAACACCAACAAATATTGCCGTTGCCGCGCTGACAATCATTGTCAGATAAAAATAAAAACTTATCAGCCCTTTATCATCTTGACGCTGGGATAGTTTTGTATAAAACGCTGTTGATGAATTGAGGTTAAGAAACCCCATTAGCTGCAAGAAAAAATTGGTCAGAAACGAGAAATTGCCATAAGATGAGGGTCCCAGTGCCCGCGGAACAATGGCCTGCGTGACAAGGCCGATCCCCAGGCCGACAAAATTGGTCATCAGCTTAAATAAATAGCGTTTTTTTAAGGATGTTTCAGGGTTTTGCATTGTCATCTAAAGAATCCAACCGTCATCAACAACTATATTTTGACCATTGATAAACTTAGACATATCACTTAAAAGAAACAAGAGTGTGCCTTGAAGGTCTTTGGGGTCAAGCATCCCCTTAGTTGCGGCCAATCTGTTATAACGCACGAGGAATTCATCCGGCTGCCCGTCTAAAATTCCTCCGGGACTTATGCAATTGACACGGATATTTGAACCTTTAAAATACTGTGCCATATATTTGGTCAGATGGATAATTGCTGATTTTATTGCAGCGTATTCGACCGGCATGGTCATGGCAGAGTTTTCATATATTGAAAACCGCGGGGCAATTACGCCGTATATCGAAGCCATGTTAATGATTGAACCATATTTCTGCTTTTTAAAATAAAGAGAAAGCTGTTGAGATATCAGAAAATATCCGCCCAGATGCATCGATACATTTTGGCAGAAATCATCATAGGTTACATCTTCAAATTTTCTGCCATAGTTGGTATTTCTTGGATAGGCATTGTTCACCAACGCATCAATCCTCCCATACCTTTTGTGAATGGTTTCAATCATAGAAACGATTGATTTTTCAGATGTTATATCGACCTCGACAAATAATCCCTTTTCATTAAGAGATTCGGCATTCAGATCCTGGATAAATTTATTTCCGGCAGTTTTGTTTATATCAGCGATTACTATAATGCCGCCTTGCCGGGCAGCACAGTCTACAAATGACCTGCCCAGGAGACCTGCACCACCCGTGATGATAATGATTTTATTTTTAAGCATTTTCTATTACACCAAAATCTTCCATAGGAATTATGAGCTTTTCTTTGACAACAGATATTTATCGTCGATCAATAAATGATCAAGGCCAGATAACTCAAAAGTCCTTATAGCATCAGAAACACTATTTACTATCGGTTCACCATGCAGATTAAAGCTTGTATTCAGAACTGCTGGAATCCCTGTTAACTTAAAGAACTCGTCAATAAGGGCATAATATGCCGGTGAGTCTTGTTTCGATACAAATTGCGGTCGTACAGTTTTATCATAAGGATGAGTACCTGCCTCAATTTTCGAATACTTTTCAGGTCTTGTGCCCAAACTTATTGCCATAAATGGTGATTCTATATGTTTAGGATTTTCGATATACTGATCCTGATAATCTTCAAGTATAGAAAGGGCAAACGGCATCCAGAAATCGCGATTCTTAATTGCTTCGTTGATTTTAATTACTGTCTCCCTCCTGCTCGGGTCTGCCAGAATACTTCTATTACCAAGTGCTCGTGCTCCGAATTCAGCCTGACCTCTGATAACAGCTACTATTTCACCCTTTCTCAATATTTCAGCAATATTCGATAATTTAACATCTGATGTGATGGCATATTTGTCGGAAAAGCTTTCAAAAGCTATGTCAGCCATTTCCTCACCGATATCATATCCAAGATATAAATTATTAAGAGGCTTGCTTCTCATGTTGTTTCTATCGTTAATATAATAGCAACCGCCAATGCTAAGAGATTCATCACCACCTGAACCGCAAACAAACATAGAAGATACACAATCCATCTCAGAGATAGCTTTGTTCATTTTAACGTTCATCGATATCCCGCCACTCAGCACAAATCTGCCGACACCTGTTTTTTCATAAACATTCTGAATTAATTTCTTAGCAATTTTTTCTGTGTAGGCCTGAACAGCACCAGCTATATTATCAAAACGGTGACTTGCCAAGTTGTTTTTCAAATAACTATAAAGATCTTGGGGCCTTTGCTTATGAACAATCCTCATACCATCTACATCAGATAGATTCTCAATTTCTTGCAATGCTTTTTGCACATAAGATCCCTTTGCATATGGAGCCAATCCCATTACTTTAAACTCATGTTCATCAGGTCTCATCGCCAATATTAGTGTAGCTATTTTATAAATCCTGCCTAAGTCATTCTGATCAGACTCTGCCAACAGGTAGAGTTTATCGTCTGTAGCCTTCCATATTGTTTGATTTCTACCGTCACCCCAGCCATCCAGTGTCACAACAATACAATCCTGCTTTCTAAATGGAGAAGCAAAATATGCATAATAGGCATGACATGTATGATGATCGAGAAATTCAACCATAGTTTCCTCAATTTCCAGATGTTGACTTAACAGCCTGGCTTGTTCCTTTCGAAAAAGTTCTATATCCTTTGCCGGATCGAGAACTATGTCTTCAGTCAAATAAGAGAAATCATAATACTGCTCGTCCTCATTAAACTTCTCAGCTGAATTTAACCAACGGAGATAATCAATGCAATTGTCACCTTGTATTTTTTTTCTGTAATATTTATCTCCATAATAATCCATATAGTCACTTATCGAGAATTGAGTAGATGTTTTTGCCTTGATGAACAAGCCCTGGAATGATTTTGTTGTGTAGGCAACATGATTGAGGTCCTTACCTGCTATCCCAGCTTTGTTTAAACAGAAATTTATTGCCTGTTTTGGGTATCCGATATAGTTCTTTTTCCGGCAGAAACGCTCTTCTAAAGCTGCTGACACAATCTTACCATCATGCATAAGACATGCTGAAGCATTATGCCCCGCATGAACACATAGAATATTGGTTGATTCCATATTTAATATCCTTCTATTTATTTATCTTGAGTAGTTTCACTTCCATCAGTCGCTCTATAATTATAAAATCAACTTCAGAATCCAGATCGAAAGACCGCTCCTCCGGCATTACGTAAAGGAGTGTATCGCGGTTAAAAATAGCACGATTTTTCAATAACCCGTCACGGGTCCAAGCGTAGATGGAGGCATTCATATCATAGCACACAGGGGAATCCTGCCGACGTGTGACTGCCTCAGGAAGAGTCTTGGAAAGCTGAACCACACCTTTTCCATTTATTTCAACCAGATTAAAATAAGGAGATCGCCGCGCCGGCATTCCTGTAATCACATTAGAAACACTTTTTTCTTCCAGCATGGCGACAACATTCACAATATCTTGAACCTCGCGCAGGGGAGAGGTCGCATCAAGATCAACGATAACGTCATAATACTGACGGGTAGTCCGCTCCACTTCCTCCATGCAATGAATTATAACAGGCAATTTGGGTGAAGTGTTTTGCGCAAGCTCTGCCGGACGATGAACTATATATTCCGCGCCTGCATTTTTCGCGATAGAAAGAATTTCTTCAGAATCACTGCTGACGGCAACCGCTTCAAAGAGACCTGATTGCAGGGCCTGCTCAATACTGTAAACAATGAGCGGCTTGCCCAGTAAGAGCCGGATATTTTTCCCCTTAACTCCTTGGGAGCCACCCCGGGCACAGATTGAACATATCCGTTTCATTTTACCACCCATCTTTTCTGCTCTATGGAAATTTCTACAGCTTCAATCAACCGCATCACTTCAAGCCCTTCTTCGAAAGAGCACAGAGTATCGCAACTGCCTTGTAAAATTGACTGATGCATCTGTCTGTATGTTATATCTTTTTCTATATTCAGTTTCTCAATGATGCTGTCTATGGTTAGTGTTCCTCTTATTAAATCAGCTTCAATTGTGTGTTCCGCGGTATTAACGATGATAAACCTTCTTGACATTCGATCCAGATAATTTAACTGCACGCTAACTACCGGACAAAGAGGGGTTTCCATCATAAATGAAATAACATCCTCGCTGTTTATTTCCAAAGGGCTGAAGTGCCCGCCTTGCGCCGATAGTTTTATCCATCCCCCCAATAACCAAAGCAGATAGTCCAGTTCGTGGCTTATGTCACGCAATACACCTCCGCCTTGCTCCTTTTTTGCTGAATATGATTGACGATAATCTCTTTGGGGACGCCAATCTGGGAGATATTGACCTACATAAGCCAGAACGGAAATTATTTTCTCTTCAGCCAGTATAGATTTCAACTGCTGAATAATGGGGTGAAACCGAAGATTATAGGCCACATATATCTGAAAAAATTTATTGGGTTTTGTTTCCTGAGAACAATGAAAAACAGGCTTTTCCACAAGCACGATACCGTTGTATTCAAGATCGGCTAATTTTGTAAAGGTTATAGCGTGCTCATCCGTTGAGTTGGCTATAACTACATACTCAGGCTTATGTCCTGCCAACCCATCTTTTATTTCTGAATACAAGGGCGAATAATCGATTTGCCGTCTACTTACTACTGCTGTTTTGCAACCAAGCTCATTGAGCAATCTGACATGACGCTGCCCAACGGAGCCATACCCAATAACAATTACATTCACGAGGCAAATACCCTGTTCACTAATCGTTTGGTTTTTCTTGCAATTATTCCCGAAACAAAAGACATGTACTGAAGTGGTCTTTTCTTGAGATAGTTATGCGTTATTCTGATTTGCAGTTTTCTTTGCTTTTGTGCGAGTTCCTTATCTGTAAAACCGGTAAGATTTATGCTGCCTGCCGCCAGATTATACCCTGAATCAAGATTCAGCAGATAGCTCTCCTCATCTTTAATGATACCGTTTGCAACACAATCATCGTACAGTTTTGAGCCGGGTATCGGCGTTGTTGTCTGCCCGATAAATGGTATATCAAGCTCTTTAAAAAATCGAAAAGTACGTTCTATTGTTTCATCTGTTTCCCCGGGATATCCATACATGTATTGGATAATAGGTGTAATGCCGATTTTCCGCGTCATTTTTATGACAGGAATAATATCTTCGGCCTTTATCTTTTTCTTCATGCTGTCCAAGATGGATTGTGAAACAGACTCAACGCCATATCCCACAGCAATACACCCTGAATTCTTCATCGTACACAATATTTCCTCATCCACCTGATCAATGCGGCCCTGGCATGACCATTGTAATTGGAGTTCTTTTAAGTTAGCACATAATTCAAGCGTTCGTTTCTTGCTGACAAGCACAAGCTCATCATTAAATTGCAAATTCGTAATGGCGTATTTTTCTTTTAGTTGTTCTGCCTCTTCAATGATATTGCTGACAGAGCGCAACCTCGTGCCTGAAAAAGTCTTGGAGCAAAAGGTACATTGATAGGGACAGCCGCGCCCTGCTATAACATCAGCAGTAATAAGATTCCGCATCTTCTTGTCTTGTTCATAGACAAATTTTTTCCTTTCAATCACAGATCGAAAATCAAATATTTCACGATTTGGAAAAGGTATTGCATCTAAATCTTTTATGTACTTGCGCGTTTCTGTATAAATGACCTCATTGTTTTCTCTGTAAGATATGCCTGCAACATTATCAAGCTTATCCATATTGTTTAAAAGATCAATGATAGTCTCTTCGCCTTCACTTATCACGCAAATATCAACACTCGTATGATCAAGGATTATTTTTGAGCTGAATGTTGGGCCAGGGCCCCCACAAATGATGGGAATATCCGGATAATGGGATTTTAACCTTAAAGAAAATTCTTTAAGGTATTTGTACTGGGTTGAATATGCGCTTATTCCGAAAACATCATATTTAGAATAATCAAAGGCGCTCATTGCCTGATCAACCGTCATTTCGCGTTCCCAGAGGTTAATGCCATCATGTTCTATACCATTCACCGTCAGGACGGATGAAATATAACCTAACCCAATTGGATAGCTGGAAGGGGGTCTACTGTTCTCACCGTAAAAATGGGGGAGTTGGATCAGGGCGATCTTCATAATGTCAACCTATTGTTTATTAAATAATTCATGATATTCTGTATTTGCCTTTTCATAGTCATCCAGGCGTCCTATATCCAACCAATATTCCCGAACGGGGAAAGCGATTACTTCATGGTCCGACCTAACAATCTCTTGAAAAAGTTCCGGCATATCATAGGTTTTTTCCTTGGGAATGAAGTCCAATGAATCAGGAGAAAGCACATAAATACCTGCATTAACGAAGAAATGATGGGTGGGCTTTTCATCTATTCCACACAAACGATGCTGATCTATATTGACAACGCCAAATGGTACCTGAAAACAATAATTCCGCACGCACATCGTTGCCAACGCTTTATGGGCATTGTGAAAATCCAGAAGCTGCCTGAAATTAATCTTTGTCAACAAGTCACCATTCATGACGATTAAAGGCTCTTGCGGGCGCTCAGGCAACAACCCCAGTGATCCTGCAGTTCCCATTGTCTTTTTTTCCTTAAGATAACTGATTTTAACACCCCAGTTTGTTCCATCTCCAAAATACTTCTCAATCATTTCAGCTTTATAATTAACTGATATATAAAATTTCTTAAAACCCTGTTGAATGAGATTTTCTAAAATAATTTCCAAAATAGGCTTATCATGTAAGGTCAACATCGGTTTCGGGCAATCATTAGTCAGTGGTTTTAACCTGTTTCCGAGACCGCCTGCCATTAGGACAACTTCATTATTGGTTTTCGGACCATTAATCAGATCGACCAATACTTTTAAGTCAACGACATGTCCATCTTTATTCAGCACCGGAAGTTGATTTAATGCTTTCCCTTTCATCAAGGCAATAATTTCTTCCTTTGACGATGTTTCCTGAGCGGATGTAAAATTTTCGGCCATAATCCGGGTCACGGGCTGGTCAAGTTGCACACCCTTTAGAATACCGCGCCTGATATCCCCGTCCGTTACAACACCTAAAAGCTTCATCTGCTCATCCACCACCAAGGCGATCTGCAAAGCACTTCGGTCAATAATGCGCATTGCCTCCACAATAGATTGCAAAGGACTTATGAGAGTTTTTTTCCAATCTTTCATTTTATTATATTCCTCGCAGGAACACCCACCGCCTTGCTGCCGGTAGAGATATTGTTAATAACAACCGAGCCTGCTCCAATTAAGGCATTCTTACCTATTTTAATCCCCTGAATGATGGTGGCGGATGTTCCAACATGGCTCGCGGCTCCAATATGGACACTACCGGAAAGCACAGCTCCCGGTGCAATATGTGTATGTTCACCGATGATACAGTCGTGATCCAGAATAGCTCCGGTATTAATTATGACATTATCACCAATGCGGCAACCCGGCTGAATGATCGCACCGGCCATAATTTGAACACCTTCATCTAATTGAACATCACCCATGACTATTGACGAAGGATGAACAACACCTGCAAATCTATATCCCATTTTTTTAAATTTTTGATATATTTCCATCCTTTTGTATGGCAATCCAACCGAGCCAATGCCATTGACAAGCTCTATTTCCTTTGGTTTATAATTTTTTACGGATTCATCATCACCGATGATCGGAATCTTGGAAAGAAATCCGCCGTGCTTGTCACGGTCTGCTTCCAAAACACCGATGATTTCACGCCGTAAAATCAGGAGTGCTGCAATCAGAACTTTTGCATGCCCGCCGGAACCAATTATAATTACCGGACGTACCATGATTAAATAATCTCATCCATATTGTAATCTTTAGACGCTTTTTTGCCGATCATTTCCCAATATCTCATGGGAGAAATGCCGCTTCCGGGCCTCTTCATCGTTAAATTGTCTGCGGTAAAAACTTCGCCTTGCCGAATTTGTCTAAGAGCAACCAAGCTCTTGCGGACAACATCCCTGTTTTTTAACTCTCCGGGCATGGCCATTTTTTCTCCCCTGCCTAAAGCGGATTCTATCTGCCTGATGGCAATAACCATCTGCTTTAATTCATCCGGGTCCAGAGATGCTTTGTGATCAGGGCCGGGCAGTTTTTTATCGAGAGTAAAATGTTTTTCAACAATAACAGCACCTAACGCGACAGCAGCAATAGGCACCGCAATCCCCGGGGTATGATCGGATAAACCCACAGACAGGCCAAAAGTTTTATGAAGGGTTGCCATTACCTTTAGGTTAACTTCTTCAAATGATGCTGGATAGTCTGTTGTGCAATGCAAAAGAGTAACCTTTTCTTTTAATGCTTTACGTCCGGCAGAAGAACACCTGGCGTCCTGAAATTTTTCCAGCGATGGATTTTCACCATCAGAACAATAGCTAAAAGCCAAAACTCCGAGAGCTGTCTCTACTTCTTCAATATTGCTCATGCCCGTAGACAAAATCAGTGATTTTTTTGTTTTACCGATTGCCAGAAGGTATGGCCCATTAGTAATTTCTCCTGAGGGAATTTTAAGGCGAGACAAATTGAGAGTCTTGGAAAGAAGATCAATACTGTCAAAATCAAAGGGCGTTGATAGAAATTCAATCTTTCTTAAACGGCAATACGCAATCAGTATATGATGGGCGTCTTCATCCAACTCCAGTTTTTTAACCATTTCCAATTGGGACTCAGCACCAGAAGTTGCATTTTTCTGGTATTCAGCTTTGGGCGCAGACTTACTGATAATATTTTCAGCCTTAAAGGTCTGGAATTTTACGGCATCAGCGCCGGCCTGTGCCGCAACATCAATGAGCCGCTTAGCCAATTCGATATCTCCATTATGGTTAACACCGGCTTCGGCAATTATATATACAGGAGTCCTTTTATTAATAAGAGGTTTATTCATTGCTCATATCATAAAATTTTTTAACAAGAATATTTTTCAAAGAGACTTTTTTTAGATATTCTTTTATTTTGAAAGAGGCGACACCCTGTCCATATGGGCTCACCGCATTTTTCAAGGTATTTTTAAATGCAGGGGACAGCCCCTTGTTGATTGATTCAATGATAGCATCTGCCTTTTCTTCACAGTCTATTATGGATTCGGCTCTTAATCGGCCTTGCTGTCTATTCCCGATATTTACCACCGGTTTTTTTAAAGTAGGGGCTTCCAGAAGACCGCTGGAAGAATTGCCGATAACAATATCCACATACTTCATTGCGCTTAAATAAAGCAGTTGCCCCATTGATGTAAAAACTATCGCCCGATGAGAATTCTTCTCTATATAGTTATCAAGCATTTTATTAATTATCCGGCCGGCTGAATCTGCATTGGCTTTTGTGAAAATTATTTTTGCATCAGGAAAATGATCAATAGCTCTGAGTAATTCCTCAAATGATTTCTCCGGTAACACATCACTGAGTGTTGCCGGATGATACGTAATCAGAAAAGATGTCTTTCCGAGTTTGAAATCAATGGCCTTCTCCAAAGAATTTTTAGTTAAAAGCTTCAGTTTTTTTAAATTATCAAGGCCGGGTGCACCGAAGTTCAAAACACGGTGGGGATTTTCCCCTAATTGAATGACACGCCGACGATACTGTTCAGCTGCGGTAAAATGTAAATGCGCCATTTTGGTGATAGCGTGGCGGATGGCTTCATCAATTGCACCTTCCGTGGTTTCACCGCCGTAAATGTGGGCCATGGGAATCCGCAAAGCCATTGCGGCCTGTGCCGCAGCAAAAATCTCAAAACGATCTGCTGGCACAACAAGAATGTCCGGCTTTAAACGTTCAAGCGCATCTGCAAAGCCGATTACCCCCAATCCAATGGATTTGGCAATGCCATTAGGAGTATCACTGGAAAGAAGCATTTCAACTTTTTCGCTGATTGTAAAACCATCTTCTTCTATCTTTTTATATGTCAACCCAAATTCAGGTGAAAGATGCATCCCTGTAGCGACAATCTGTATCTCCAGATCTGGATCATCCTGAATCTCTTTTATGAGCCAGTACAGCAATCCATATTCCGCTCTTGTTCCTGTTACAATACAAATCTTGCGTTTATGCATCAACTTGCCCTAAAAACGAACTGCTGGGAATATTAATGATGCGTTTTGCCAAATTTTGGGCACAGGAAAGATCCATGGCTGGGCAATCCTTAAACATCGGCAATGTATTCAGAAGATCCCATGCCGGGCGGGTTTTGAATCCCTGTGCATTTGTCTCCTCAAGCACTTGGTCCCTTTTTTCATAAGAAGCCTCATCTAAAAGGAGAACATTCAACCAATAATTGCTATCGGCAAAAGAAGGTTCAGTAAAAAAGCGGACTCCTTGTATTTTCTTAAAGATATTGCAATACCGCTCAGCAAGATGCCTTTTTTGAACCAGAAATTGCGGAAGCTGTTCCATCTGAGCACAACCCACGGCAGCATTGATGTTTGGAAGACGGTAGTTGTATCCGATACAGTCGTGACGATACTCCCATTGATGAGGGATCTTGGCAGTAGTGGTAAGATGCTTGGCCATTTTTCCCAGATGCTCATCATTGGTAATGATCGCCCCACCGCCACCGGTAGTAATCGTTTTATTCCCATTAAAACTCAGGACAGACAATTTACCCCAATTCCCCGTATGCTTGCCCTTATAATATGAACCAAGCGACTCGGCAGCATCTTCAATCATGACGATTTTGTATTCACTGCACACTTCGGCAAGGGCATCCAGATCGACCGGATGACCAAATGCATGCACCGGAACAACCGCCTTTATCCGCCTCCCGGATATTTTATATTTAAATACCAAAACTGGATCGACT
>JAKAKQ010000070.1 GCA_021813425.1 Nitrospirota bacterium | reverse complement strand
GAGAAGACGGCCGTTGATATAGATGAAGAGGTCAAGCAGATTGTCTTTGAAGCATACAAGTCTGCAAAAACACTTCTTGAGGAAAGATTTGACCTTCTGGATGCATTTGCAAAAATTCTCCTTGAAAAGGAGACAATGGACGGTGCAGAAATAGAGCAGATGGTCCGGGAATTCGAGACCCTGAAGACAGTAGAGGCCTGAGGCCTGTCTCTTGAGACTTGTCTGGAAAAACTTCACCTTAGATTTCTCTAAAAAGACTTACCTAATGGGGATCCTGAATGTTACTCCGGATTCCTTTTCAGACAGCGGCCTTCATTTTGACAGATCAAGGGCGATTGACCATGCCCTGAGAATGATCGATGACGGCGCTGATATTATCGACATCGGCGGCGAATCCACAAGACCCGGCTCAGATCCTGTCCCTCTTGAAGAAGAGCTCAGACGGACAGTACCTGTAATAGAAGCCCTCTCGGCGAAGATCAACATACCTGTTTCAATAGATACGTATAAATCCGAGGTTGCGTCAAGGGCGCTCGATGCCGGCGCTTCCATGGTCAATGACATCAGCGGACTGAGGTTTGATCCCGATATGCCGAAGGTTATCTCAGGATATAATGTTCCGGTTGTCATCATGCATATTAAAGGCAAACCCAAAAGCATGCAGGACAATCCCGTATACGAGGCTTTAATACCGGAGATCATGGATTATTTCAGGATAAGTATCAGGCTTGCGATTAAATTCGGCATCAGGGAAGATATGATTATTTTAGACCCGGGCATAGGTTTTGGAAAGACCTTCGACCATAACCTTGAGATAATAAATAATCTCCAGGAATTCACTTACCTCGAAAAACCGATACTTTTAGGCCCTTCGAGAAAGGCATTTATAGGCAGGATACTTGATGAAGCTCCTGCTGGTGAGAGACTGGAAGGCACTGCCGCTGCAGTTGCAATTTCGATCATGAAAGGCGCAAATATAATCCGTGTCCACGATGTCAAAGAGATGGCAAAGGTAGCAAAGGTTGCGGATGCGATTAAAAGAGAACGCATAGAGCTATAATGTATCAGTCTGGTTTTACAGGATATGTCTGTTTGGAGGTGAATTTATGGACGATACAGATTTTCTGAAAAAGATATCCTTTTTCAAGGATCTCACTACGGGGGACCTTCTGAAGATCAGGCTGCTTGCGGAAAACACCGCCTGTCAGGCAGAGGATCAGATCATGGAAGAGGGGACAGAATGCGACGCCATTTATATCATAAAAGACGGCACTGCAAGGGTTTTGATAAGTGGTTCACATGTCGAAACAGTTGGGCCCGGGGATGTTATCGGAGAGGTTGCATTCATCGATAAGGGGCTGAGGACCGCCACTCTTGTCGCCAATGAGAACATGTCTTTATTGAAAATACCTTCTGATGCCTTTGAACAGATAATGTCGCGTGATAAGGACCTTGCCGTCAAGGTTTATAAAGCTATCATAGTTGTCCTCTGCAAAAGGCTGCGCGATGCAAATGAGGCCCTGAAGATAATACCGGACTATATCAAAGACTCTTACAACATCTAAACTTTTGTCTTCCCTTTCAGTTTTTTCTCGGATGTTCCTTTCTGTAGTCATACGGCCTTTGCTTTAAACCGCTTTTACTCCATATGCCTCTCTTTTTTTCGCGGGCTTCTGTCTCGACAGATACAAATTCCTCAACATGTTTTACATTGGGCGGGAATGTAAATAAAATAGCATAACCACTCCTCAGCATCTCCTTGTTTACCATCTTCCCATCCCTTGTCCATATATATGAAAGGATACGATTATATTTGTCCCGTTTTTCAACATCGTATTCGATAATTACCTGCCATGATGAAGAAGCGATCATGTTTTCGAGATGTTCTTTTGCTTTCCTTCCCCATGGTCTCTGTCCCATCTCAGGCGTATCGATTCCTATAAGCCTTATCTTCTCACGTCGGTTGCCGACTATTGCCGTTAATGTATCTCCGTCATGCACTCTCTCGACCCTTATTAAATTCTCTTCTGCATTTCCGCCTTCAGGACTGTTTTTTCCAGTTATGCTGTAAAGAAGTGCAACGAGTGACAGAATTACTACTGAAATGATTTTTATATTTTTCTTCATATTTATATTATAAGGCAGGATATACCCTGATAGTACAAAAAAGCAGGGCGGGCTACGCCCGCCCTGAATAAAAAACTACCACCTCATCATTCTGCCCTGCATCATTCCACATCCGGCAGGACCACTCTGTTGACAGTTCCCACAGTTACGGGGACCCGGACTGTTCTCATAGTTGGGACAATTCCATCCCTGTGATGTATTGTCACAATTTCCGCAACCCTGTGTAACCTTGAGTTCCTTTGCCTTTTCCTGTATCTTCGCCTTGAGAATGTTTATCTCGTTTTCAAGCTCTGCAATCTTGACGTTGTCGGAATTCGGATTCCTGTAGAGTTCCATAAGTTCAAATCTCTTGTCATGCATCTGCTTGCGAAGTTCCTGGGTCTGGTCAAAGAACTGCTGCTGTTCAGCTGTTATCTGCGTATTCTGACCCTTGAAGCCCCATGGCTTTGCAAAAGCAACTGTTGCAGCAAAAAGAAATGTCAGCGCTATAACGACCATATATGCCTTTTTCAACCTGCTCACCTCCTTTCCTAAAGTATCAATTATTAATTTTGAGTTTAGATTATCTTATAATTGTGAAGTCCTTATGAAGATTTTATAAATTTATTTTGAATATTATTCTTCTTGTCAGTATTCAGCATGTCGGTTATACTTTTATAAAAAATGGACAAATCGGAAGAAACAAAACAAAACCTGATCAATACCGTAAATATGCTTTCCAGGGATATCGGATCGAGAAGTTATACGGAGACCAAAAACCTTGAAAAAGCAGCCGTATTTATTGAAGAACAGTTCAGGTCATATGGATGTGTTCCTGAAAGACAGTCATTCGAAATTAACGGGAATATTTATCAAAATATCTTCTCTGAAGTTAAAGGGACCGATACATCTGATGAGATAATCGTAATAGGCGCCCATTATGATACAGTGTACGGGACGCCGGGTGCAGACGATAATGCAAGCGGAATAGCAGGCGTGCTTGAACTGTCAAGGCTGTTTTCTAAAAAGCCCGCACAACACACAATCAACTTTGTTGCATTCACGCTTGAAGAGCCCCCATTTTTCAGGACAAGGCATATGGGAAGTTATATATTTGCAGAGAGCCTGAAAAGAAAAAACATTAAGGTAAAAGGCATGATCGCCCTTGAAATGATAGGCTATTTCAGCAATAAAAAGGGAGCCCAGTACTATCCTGTCCCCATGTTCAGGTGGTTTTATCCAAAGATCGGAAACTTCATAGCCTTTGTCGGGAATTTTCACTCAAGGAGTTTCACAAACAGGTTTGCAGAAATATTCAGAAATGAATCTTCAATGCATTTTGAATCGCTCACCGGGGTATCTCTTGTGCCGGGGATAGACTTTTCAGACCACCTATCGTTCTGGCGTTTTGATTATCCTGCCTTCATGATAACCGATACGGCATTTTACAGAAACCCGAATTATCACGATCCCGGTGATACAGCTGATACACTTGATTATGAAAAGATGGCCGAACTGGTTATCGGGATTTATAATACCGTCAGGCAGATTTAAAAAGCCCCTGCATAATTTTTTTTATGCAGGGGCTTTTAAGAGAGTACTCTCAGCTCTCAGCTCTTAGCTCTTTACCTTTACTTCTTCCGCCTCAGGTTTTGCCTTGCCCAGACTGCTGGCCAC
>JAKAKQ010000126.1 GCA_021813425.1 Nitrospirota bacterium | reverse complement strand
AGAGAATTATAAAAAAAGGCAATTGCCGTGGGTATTGAGAATGACCCGCGTGGCAAGGAAGGTATCTCTAAACATATCCAGCGTGTTGAAAAAGAGTACCAGGAACTGAAACACGAAGAGAAAGAGCTGTTCGATGTTGAATCGCTAAGTAATCCCTATTCGGACTCACGTATCCTCAATGGTCTTGGAGAAGAAGATATCAGGAGTATGCTTGTAGGGATAGACATGGAGGTTGGGGAAGTATTGCTTGCAGAAAGCCTGAGAAAAAAGGGGGAATCCATCGACCTCATTATGTCACATCACCCTGAAGGAATGGCATATGCCAATCTCTATTCGGTCATGCATATGCAATCCGACATCTTAAACAGGTTCGGCGTCCCGATAAATATCGCTGAGGACCTGATGGAAGGCAGGGTTAAGGAAGTTGAAAGAAGACTTATGCCGGTCAACCACACGAGGGCTGTGGATGCAGCAAGGCTTCTGGGGATCCCCTTTATGTGTTTGCACACACCTGCCGACAATATGGTCGCTACCTTTCTTCAGGGACTCTTTGATGAAAAAAAACCACATACTATCGAAGACCTGCTTGATCTGATCAAGGATATTCAGGAATACAGGAATGCTTTCAAGAACGGTTCAGGTCCAAAGATACTTTTAGGCTCGAAAACAAGGAAAGCAGGCAGGATATTCGTTGATATGACCGGTGGAACAGAGGGCTCAAAAGATATATTTGAAAGTCTTACTTCAGCGGGTGTAAACACTATTGTGGCGATGCATCTGGGCGAAGAGCACAGGAAGGAAGCTGAGAAAAATCACCTCAATGTGGTTATAGCCGGCCATATATCAAGCGACAACCTTGGGTTGAATCTTCTTCTTGATGAAATTCTCAGAGAATCCTCGATCAGGATCATAGAGTGTTCCGGCTTTAACAGAGTAAGCAGGATTGCTTAATCCGGTCACGATCTGTTGTGCGCAATTCATTGGATTTTCGTGTTAAAATAATTAAATTTTCTCCTGCAGGAGATGCGATGAAGGCTGACAGGCTTCTTGAAGATATAAAATCAAAGATAGATATTGTTGACTTCATATCCGGTCACATCCAACTGAAGAAGACAGGTCAGAACTGGAAGGGACTCTGCCCGTTTCACTCTGAGAAGACACCATCTTTTACGGTCAATCAGTCAAAACAGATATTTCACTGTTTTGGCTGCGGCGCAGGGGGTGATGTTATAAGTTTTGTATCGAAGTACGAAAATCTTTCATTTAATGAAGCGGTGAATCTGCTGGCGAAGAAGGCA
Organism: Nitrospirota bacterium; assembly: GCA_021813425.1. Classification (GTDB taxonomy): domain Bacteria; phylum Nitrospirota; class Thermodesulfovibrionia; order Thermodesulfovibrionales; family UBA6898; genus JAKAKQ01. Next base: position 18,499 of record JAKAKQ010000126.1, on the reverse strand, counting down.
GGTATCCCTTTGACCATGGGCAGAATTGATAAGAAGGCCTTTCAGAAGAATGAGCAGATAAGAAACGCACTCGCCGAGGCTGTGAATTATTTTACAGAGAGATTAAGGGAATCTGTTCCCGCAGGTGAATATATAAAAAATAGAGGAATAAAAAAGGAATACTGCGAATTGTTTAAGATCGGCTATGCCCCTTCAGGATGGCATAACCTCCTGAAACATTTAAGGGATTCCGGTTACAGCGATGCAATAATAAAGGATGCCGGGCTTGCTGTTTCAGGGAACAAAGGGCCTTACGACATGTTCAGGGAGAGGATAATCTTTCCGATCACGAGTATCAATGGTAATGTAGTGGCCTTTGGGGGAAGGTCCCTCGATAATTCAACCCCAAAATACATCAATTCACCTGAAACCGTTATCTTTAAAAAATCGGATACGCTTTTTGGTCTGTATACGGCTAAAGAGGAGATAATCAGGAAAGACAGGGTTATTATTGTTGAAGGATATATGGATGTGATAATCTGTTGCCAGTACGGATTTAAGAATGTCGTCGCACCGCTCGGCACCGCTCTGACTTCCGGACATCTCCACAAACTGAGAACGCTGACTAACAAGGCGGTCCTCGTGTTTGACGGAGATGCGGCAGGTGTTGCCGCTGCAAAGAGATCGCTTTCAGTTATCTGTCAGAATGCATTCAAGGCAAAGGTGCTTCTGTTGCCGGATAATGAGGACCCTGACAGTTTTTTAAGGAAACACGGCGATCCTGCATTCAGTGAACTGATGGAGAACGCCAGATCAATGATAGATTTCATATTAAGTGTTTCACGGGGAGAACAGACAGATATTATAAGAGAGGCGCTGACGATGATTGCAGGGGTAAAAGATGTGCTGGTAGAAGGCGAAATGATTAAGGAATTGTCCGACAAAACCAGGATACCGGAAATAGAAATACGCCAGGAATATAAAAATATAAAGAACAAAACAGTTCTGCAAAAGTCCGGATCTGCAAATAAAGGTTTATCCGGAAGAAACAATGAGGAATATCTTTTGCTGAGCGCTGTAATCGCATTTCCTGAAAAATCCGGCTATGTTCTTTCCATGATAGACCCTGGTGATATAAAGGATAAAACCGTTGCCTCATTATTAAATAGAATAGCTGATATAGGAGACAGAAAAGACCTGTCGGTTATCCTCGATAAAGCTGATGATCAGGAAAAAATAATGTTCACGAAACTTTCTGTCGATCCGGGCTTTGATCTTGAGCATGTTGACAGAAATATAGAAGACTGTTTAAGAAGGATTGAGAAAAAGAAGCTTGACGAAAGACTTCGTCTTGCCGAGGGATCCGGTGACCTTAAACTCATCAATACTCTTCTGCTTGAAAAGAAAAAATTCATAGAGGGAAAAAGATTATGAGGAATTACAACAATTACTATGACTATTTTGATGAATACGATGAAGAGAAGGAATTCGAAATCGAAGGGGAAGGCGATGAAGAAGAAATAGCTGAAAATGGCAAGGACAGGCTTTTAATAGAAGGAGAACACGACCCTATCAAAATTTATCTGAAGGAGATGGGGGGAGTGCCTTTACTCACAAAAGAAGGAGAAGTCGAGATAGCCAAAAGAATTGAACAGGGGAAAGAGAAAGTTATATGGGTTATCTTTTCAATCCCCTTTGCCCTTGAGAAACTCATATCTCTCGGGAAGATGGTTGAGGCCGGGGAAGCACCGCTTGAGGAAATCATTCTTAACGGAGAAGAAGAAGCGGAAGAGGATCTTATATTTGAGCGGAAGAGATTTTTTAATATTACTTCAGATGTAAAGTCGCTGTATCAGAAAAGGAAACCATTGCTTAAGAAGCTTAAGGAGACTGCCGGTGTATCACAAAAAAAAGTTATAAAGGTTCTTGAAGAAAACAGAGAGCAGATCCTTGACAAGATACGCCAGCTTCGACTGAAGGACGATGTGGTATTTGCTTTTTCAGAAGAACTTAAGAAGGTAAAAATAAACATAGACGAGATGCACAGGAATATTACCTCGGCAAGGAAGAAAGCGAGATATCTCGGTGTTAATATCGAAAAACTGAAAGGCGGGATTCTCCCTAAGAAGATCAAAAACAAAGCGGTAATGAATGAAATAAACCAGCTGATTGCGGAATGTTCCGATTGTGAGAAGGAAATTAAGAAAAAGGAAGACCTTTTCGGTATAGATTACGAGAATATGAAAAAGGCCCTCAGGATCCTGGTCTCAGGAGAGAGAGAGATCAGCGAGGCAAAGGGCGCTCTTATAGAGGCTAATCTGCGGCTTGTCATCAGCATAGCCAAAAGATATCTGGGAAGAGGACTGGGTTTTTCAGATCTGATCCAGGAAGGTAATATCGGACTCATGAGAGCGGTTGATAAGTTTGAGTACAAGAGGGGATACAAATTCAGCACTTATGCAACATGGTGGATAAGGCAGGCGATCACAAGGGCGCTGGCCGACCAGTCCAGGACGATCAGGATTCCTGTGCATATGGTCGAGTCCATCAACCGCATGACAAAGGTGACGAGAGAGCTTGTCCAGGAAAAAGGAAGAGAGCCTTTATCCGAAGAGATCGCTGCAAGACTGAATATTCCTGTTGAGAAAGTCAAAGGCATGTTGAAAATTTCGAAGGAACCCATATCTCTGGAGACCCCTATCGGTGAGGAGGAGGACAGCCATCTGAGGGACTTTATAGAGGATAAGGCGACACTGTCGCCCCTTGACATAGCAATACTGGATGATATGAAAAAGAACATCAACAAGGCATTGTCCTCCCTGAGTGCAAAAGAACAGAGTATAATAAAGAAAAGGTTCGGCATAGGAGAGGACATGCCGCATACCCTTGAGGAAGTCGGCCTTGAATTTGATGTCACCAGAGAGAGGATCAGGCAGATCGAGGTTAAGGCGATAAGAAAATTAAGGCATCCCTCAAGGAGTAAGTGGCTCAGGGCATTTATCGAGAGCCCTTGACTTAAAACAGATACGTGTTTATATTAACAAGTTACAAGTTATTCACGCTGAGCGAACAAAGATTAGTTTGTTATATATTGGAAAATCTTTTTGACTCGTTCGTATTTTTGCAGGGCCCATAGCTCAGCTGGTAGAGCTACCGGCTCATAACCGGTTGGTCCCAGGTTCGAGTCCTGGTGGGCCCACCATATCTATCTGGAGGATTTGTGAACGACCTTCTTAGACTTCTGATCAAGCTGCAGGATACAGATTCCCATATCCTCGAAAAACGCTTATTCATCGATAAAGTACCACTGCGTATTTTCGAAGTGGATGAGCCCCTCAAACAGGCGAAATCGGAACTGGAAAAGATCAGGCAGAAAAATGAAACCCTTGCGAAGAGAAAAAAAGAACAGGAGGCGAAGGTCGATGATTTAAATGAAAAGATAAAGAAGATGAAATCACGCGTTTCAGAGATAAAGACCAACAAAGAATATCAGGCACATCTTAAGGAGATTGAGACATTTGAAAAAGAGATCTCAGCTACCGAGGAAAAAATTCTGGTGATTATGGAAGATCTTGACAGTTCCATGAAACAACAGAAAGAGATGGAGAAAAAGGTAAGCATTGAGGAAGAAAAGATAAACAGCTTTAAGAAAGAACTCGATCAGGAAGTGCAGAAATATGAAAAGGAATTGGACTTGTTGATGGATGAAAGGGCAAACATGGTGGGATTGATAGAGCCAGACATCTATAACACCTATTTGACCCTTCTCGATAATGGCCATGGGGTTGCTGTAACCCGTGCCAGGAACGAGATATGCCTTGGATGCAATATGAACATGCCTCCCCAGCTTTTTGTTGAACTTAAGAAGAACGAAGAGATAATCCAGTGCCCCCAGTGCCGCCGTATACTCTACCATTCTGAAGATACAGAACCGAATATATGATCCCCTTCCCTGCGGCTGTTGTTTACTCATAACAGCATTTTGTGATAAAATTTAAGACTTCAATAATAATCCTCAACTGAATATGTCAAAAAAATACGCCATAGGAATCGATCTCGGGGGTACTAACCTCAGGGTAGCGCTCGTCTCTGAAGAAGGGGAGATCATACGGAAGATTAAGAGACCTTCCTCAGACAAGATAATCGATTCTGTTATTCAGTCAATAGAAGATATAGGACACGGTGAGATTGAAGGCATAGGTTTTGGGGTGGCAGGGCTTATTGACAGAAAAGAGGGCAGGGTTTTTGTTTCTCCCAATCTCCATGCGATAGAAGGGATAGATTTTACGAATGAAATAGGAAGCAGGTTCAAAGTCCCGGTGTTTATCGAAAACGATGCGAATGTCGCAGCACTCGGGGAAAAGATAGGAGGCGCGGGCAAAGGGTTTAAGAACTTTGTTCTCCTCACTCTTGGTACAGGGATAGGCGGAGGGATTATATATCAGGGTGAATTGCTTAATGTCTCAGCCGAGATAGGTCATATGAGCATAAACACAGAAGGAGAAAAATGTTCATGTGGGAATACCGGTTGTCTTGAAAACTATGCGTCGGCGAGGGCCATGATAGCAAAGGCTGTAGTATTTCTTGAGAAGGGGTCAGAAAGTCTCCTGAAAGAATGCTGCAAAGGAAGCTTCTACAAACTGACGCCTGAAGACATCTATAAAGCCGCACTTGAAGGGGATATTCTGGCGAGAGAGATTTTGAAAGATGCCGGGAAACACCTTGGTATCGGACTCGCAAATATCATTAATATCCTGAGTCCGGAGGCAATGATACTGACCGGCGGGCTTATAGGCGCATGGAACATATATGTTCAGGAGGCGATAAAAGAGGCTTCCAGAAGGGCATTCAAGGATCTGTTTGATTCTGTTAAGATTATTCCATCTTCGCTTGGTGATGAGGCCGGCATAATCGGAGCTGCAAGTCTTGTCTTTAACGAGCTTTCAAAAGAAAGTCCCAAGACAGTATAAATGTCAAAAAACATACGTAATTTTTCCATCATAGCCCATATTGACCACGGCAAGTCCACACTCGCTGACAGATTGCTCGAATATACCGGCGCCCTGAGTGCAAGAGAGATGACTGAACAGGTCCTTGACTCAATGGACCTTGAAAGAGAGAGGGGTATCACAATAAAAGCCCATGCAGTGAGGCTTTCATATGAAGCTGATGACGGCAAGGACTACATACTTAACCTTATAGATACGCCCGGCCATGTCGATTTTTCATACGAGGTTTCAAGAAGCCTTGCTTCATGTGAGGGTGCGCTTCTTGTGGTCGATGCATCTCAGGGTGTTGAGGCACAGACCCTTGCAAATGCCCATCTTGCTTCAGAGCATAATCTCGAAATGATCCCCGTGATAAACAAGATAGACCTGCCGAGCGCAGATACTGAAAAGACCAAGGAACAGATAGAGGATGCTATCGGAATTGACTGTTCTGAAGCCGTACTGGCAAGCGCAAAAGAAGGGATAGGCACAAAGGAGATCCTCGAGGCTATAGTAAAGAAAATACCGCCTCCCTCAGGGGTTGATGAAAGGCCGTTAAAGGCATTGATCTTTGATTCGTGGTTTGATAATTATCAGGGTGTTATTGTCCTCGTAAGGGTTTTTGAAGGAAAGGTAAGGGCCGGGAAAAAGATCAAACTTATGGCAACAGAGAAGTTTTTTGAAGTGGCACAGGTAGGGATTTTTACTCCCAAGATGGAGGTTGCTGATGAACTCTCATCAGGAGAAGTCGGATATATAATAGCAGGCATAAAGAGTGTTACCGATACCAGAATAGGTGATACGATAACTGATGCAAACAATCCTGTTTCAGAGCCGTGTCCGGGATATAAAGATATTAAACCGATGGTTTTTTGCGGATTTTATCCGACTGTCCCTCATCAGTACGAAAATCTCAGGGACGCCTTAAATAAACTGAGATTGAATGATTCTTCTTTCAATTACGAGCCGGAAACGTCCATAGCGCTCGGATTCGGATTCAGATGCGGGTTTCTCGGTCTGCTTCATATGGAAATTATACAGGAGAGACTTGAACGTGAGTTTGACCTGTCTCTCTTAAGCACCGCACCAACAGTTGTATATAAGGTGACAAAGACGTCCGGAGATGTTTTATATATTGAAAACCCTGCTTTGCTGCCCGAAAAATATGAAATGATCGAAGAGCCTTTTGTAGTTACGACTATTTTTGTACCAAAGGATTTCATAGGCCCTATTCTGGATCTCTGTCAGGAGAAAAGGGGGATACAGAAGAGTTTTACATTCATAGGGAGAGACAGGGTTAAAGTTGAGTATGAGCTGCCCCTGAATGAGATATTGTGGGATTTTTATGACAGATTGAAGTCTTTGTCTAAAGGTTATGCATCAATGGACTATGAATTCCTTGGATACAGGGAATCAGACCTTGTTAAGCTGAACATCCTGCTTAACGGGGAGGTTGTTGATGCGCTTTCCTTGATAGTTCACAGAGAGAAGGCGTATTATAAGGGAAGGCAGCTTACTGAAAAGCTTAGAGAAGTCATACCGAGGCAGATGTATGAGGTCGTGATTCAGGCTTCAATCGGCAGTAAGATAATAGCGAGGGAAAGTGTACGGGCGCTCAGAAAGGATGTAATCGCCAAGTGTTATGGCGGTGATATAACTCGGAAGAGGAAACTGCTTGAAAAACAGAAGGAGGGCAAAAGAAGGATGAAGCAGGTGGGAAGGGTCGAGCTGCCACAGGAGGCTTTTCTCGCGGTCCTGAAATTAAAATGACAAAAAGAAAAAAGAAATCAACTATAAGGGAAACAATAGAAGCAGTTGTTATAGCCTTCGTAATCGCACTGGTGATAAGGACTTTTGTAATACAGGCGTTTAAAATCCCATCGGGTTCCATGATACCTACGCTCCAGATAGGCGATCATATTCTGGTAAACAAGTTTTTGCTCGGCACGCCTGTTGATATACCTTTTACCAGTATAAATCTTTTCGATATGCCCGGGCTGAGAAAACCCGGTAAAGGTGATATAATAGTTTTTAAATACCCTCAGGACCCTCAAAGAGATTTTATAAAGAGAGTTGTAGGGGTTGGTGGTGATATTGTAGAGGCAAGGGATAAAGAAGTATTCGTAAATGGCAGGAAACTTGTTGAGCCTTATGTCCAGCATGCGGACAGTGACATAAAGCCGCGTGATGTTGACAGGCGGGACAACTTCGGACCTGTGTTGGTGCCGGAAGGATCAGTCTTTGTTATGGGTGATAACAGGGACCAGAGTTATGACAGCAGGTTCTGGGGTTTTGTTGATGTCAAACAGATAAAAGGGAAGGCAATTATTATTTATTGGTCCTGGGATAGCAATAAAACATGGGTTCGATTTAACAGAATTGGGAGGTTGGTAAAATGAGAGACAGAATCGTCAATGAAGGTTTTATAAAAGGTTTGATCGGTTTATTAATTTTTGCTGCGGTTGTATTTGCCGGAATATCTTTTGGAAAGCCATATTATCGTTATCATGTATTCAGCTCCCGCACAAGTGATATTTTAATATTAGAAATCAGCAACCTGCAGAATGTTAAAGAAAGAATTTTGGCTGAGGCAGAAGAGTTAGGTATCCCTGTCCAGGAAAGCGATGTAAGTGTAACGAGAGAAAAACAAGTGGTCAAGGTCAGGGCAACCTGGTCCGAAACGGTTGATTTCTGGGGATATTATCAGAAGAAGTTTGATTTTGTTATGGAAGAGGAGGGCTGATTGTTTACAGGCCTGATCGTTGAAATGGGGGAGATAGTTTCCATATCAAAAAAAAACAACAGCGCACGTCTTCATTTGAGGGCAGGAACTATCGCCTCTGACGCCAAATTAGGCGACAGCATATCTATAAATGGGACCTGTCTTACCGTTGTTGAAATAAAGGGCAATATACTGGCATTCGACCTTTCTGACGAAACATTAAGGTCTACAAATCTGGGGCGACTAAGGATAAAAGACAGTGTTAATCTTGAGCCTTCCCTGAGACTGGATTCGAAGCTTGGCGGTCATTTTGTTACAGGGCATATAGATGGTGTCGGAATGATAAAATCAAAGGATCTTGCCGGAGATGTATATAAAATTGTGATAAACGCCGGAAATCGTTTAACCGGCTTTCTCGTTGAAAAGGGGTCAGTAGCTGTAGACGGCATAAGCCTGACGGTTGTGGATGTTTCTGACAATGGTTTTTCTGTAGTCATAATCCCGCATACAGCCAGGATGACTACAATAGGAATTAAGGACACAGGGGATCCGGTTAATATTGAGGTTGATATTTTGGGGAAGTATGTCTCAAAATTTCTGAATAAAGATAAAAATGAAAGTTTTATGCAGACCCTTACAAAAGAAGGGTTTGTTTAAATAAAATTGGAATTCGGGATCAAGGTGGTCAGGAGACATGCTGAATTCTGTTAAGGGAGTTTAAAAAATGCATAAAGTAAACAAGTTCAACACTATAGACGAAGCCATTGAAGATATGGCCAAAGGTAAAATGGTCATCCTGGTTGATGATGAGGACAGGGAAAATGAGGGTGACTTATGCATGGCAGCTGAAAAGGTTACACCTGAGGCGATAAACTTTATGGCAAAATACGGCAGGGGTCTCGTATGCCTTTCACTGAGACCTGAACGTATTGAAGAACTGAAGCTGCCGATGATGACGGATGAAAATACATCCTCATTCGGAACTGCATTTACAGTATCCATTGAGGCAAAAAAAGGTGTAACAACCGGCATTTCAGCCGCTGACAGGGCGACAACAATCCTCACAGCCATAAATCCCGGGACAAAACCTGAGGACCTGGCAAAACCGGGTCATGTGTTTCCACTAAGGGCAAAACGTGGCGGGGTGTTGCAGAGGGCGGGACAGACCGAAGGATCAGTTGACCTTGCCAGATTGGCAGGGCTTTATCCCGCAGGTGTAATATGTGAAATAATGAGCGACGACGGGACAATGGCCAGGGTTCCGGAGCTTCTGGAATTCTCGAAAAAGCATAACCTTAAGATCATTACGATAAAGGACCTTATCAGTTACAGGATAAGGGCAGAGCGTTTTGTGCACCGTGTTTCCACTACAAAATTACCAACTGAATATGGCGGAGAATTTACAGCTATCGCTTATTCAAACGATGTTGACAGCAATATACATATAGCCCTGGTCAGAGGGGAGATCAGACATGAGGACAATGTGCTTGTAAGGGTGCATTCAGAGTGCCTTACAGGGGATGTCTTTGGATCAAAAAGATGCGATTGCGGGGAGCAGCTTCACAGGGCGATGAAGATGATAACGGAAAAAGGACAGGGTGTCATTTTATATATGAGGCAGGAAGGACGCGGCATCGGGCTGGTGAACAAACTGAAGGCTTATGAACTTCAGGATAAAGGGCTTGATACAGTTGAGGCGAATATTAAACTCGGCTTCAAGGCTGATCTGAGGGATTATGGCATAGGGGCTCAGATACTTGTTGACCTTGGGGTGAGGAAAATGCGCCTGATGACAAATAACCCGAAGAAGATCGTCGGTCTTGAAGGATACGGGCTGAAAGTTGTCGAAAGGGTATCGATAGAGACAAGCCCTCATGAAAAGAACCTGATTTATCTTAAGACCAAGAAGAAAAAACTCGGACATATCCTGAATAACGTATAGGCAGGAGATAAAGGAGGGATGCATGAAGATTATACAAGGAGAGTTACAGGCAAAAGGCCTCAGGTTTGCAATTGTTGTCAGCAGGTTTAATGATTTTATCACAGGCAAACTTCTGGACGGCGCTGTCGATGCGCTTTTAAGGCATGGTGCAAAAGAAGACGACATCGATGTCGTCAAAGTCCCGGGGTCCTTTGAGATACCTCTTGCAGCAAAGACGATGGCCTCTAAGGGTACATACAATGCAATTATATGCCTTGGAACTGTAATCAGGGGCGCAACGCCTCATTTCGAATATGTTGCCGCCGAGGTTTCAAAGGGCGTGGCATCGGCTTCACTGGAAACAGGAGTCCCGATCGCATTTGGAGTGATAACGTCCGATACTATCGAACAGGCTGTCGAGAGGGCCGGGACCAAGAGCGGGAACAAGGGGTTCGACGCTGCGATAACAGCGATAGAGATGGCGCAAGTCATGAAAAAACTGTGAAGCCGGAAGTTAGAAGTCAGTCTCCTCATGCTACCCGTCCGCACTCAGTCCCGCTGCAACGGGACGAGGAGAGCCGAGGCGGGAAGTCAGAAGTTGACAAGCAAAAAGAAACTTTTTTTTATTCACTGTTCACTGCTTATGAATCGACGTAAGGCAAGAGAATACGCCCTCCAGATGTTATTCCAGTATGAATTTACCGGTAATAAAAAGGAGTTCATATCCCTCGATGATTTCCGGCCTGACAAAAAAGAGGGAAAGGGACTGAAGAAATTTGCCGATGAGCTGGTTAAAGGCACATTAGAAAATCTTGATGAAATTGACAGGTTAATACAACAGACTGCAGAGAACTGGGAAATGAAGAGAATGGCTGCTGTCGACAGAAATATCCTGAGATGTGCGGTTTACGAACTTCTTTACAGAAAGGACATCCCTCCGGCTGTAACAATCAATGAGGCCTTGGAGATCGCAAAAAAATTTTCATCCCTGGAATCCGTCCCTTTCATAAACGGGCTGCTGGATAAGATCGCAAGCAATAGCAGAAAAACACAGTGATTTATGTATGCTGTCCTTTCTGATGTCCATTCCAACCTCGAGGCATTAAAATCTGTTTTACAGGACCTGAAAAACAGACATATATGCGATATATATTTTATCGGTGATGCGGTAGGGTACGGGCCTGAACCCGACGAATGCATAAAACTCCTCCAGACAGAATGCAATATTATCCTTGCCGGTAATCACGATTGGGGAGTATGCGGGCTGACGGATATCGGATATTTCAATGAATATGCAAGGGCTGCAATAGAATGGACTAAAGGAGTGATCAGCATTGAAAATCTTGATGCCCTGAGATCATTCCCTGCCCTTGTGGAGAATAAGGCCGAAAATATTACGCTGGCACATTCAACACCGTTTGAGCCTGAAAAGTGGCACTATCTGTTGAAATCCGCTGATGCAGTGCTGAACTTTCAGTGCTTTGATACAAAATTATGTTTTATAGGACACACCCACAGGCCTGTAATAATAGAAAGACATCCATCGGGAGAGTTAATAACAAACAAAGACAACGCAGGAATAAGAGGTGACAGCAGATATATTATAAATGCCGGGAGTATCGGACAACCGCGTGATGGAGACCCAAGGGCAAGCTATGCAGTTATAGATGATGAGAAAGTGGAAATAATCAGGGTGCCGTACAATATTGAAGCTACCCAGAAAAAGATGGCCCTGGCAGGCCTGCCGCTTTTTTTGATAGAGAGAATAGCACAGGGGATGTAGAGCGCTTAATACAGTTCAATATAAATATTGCATAAAGTTCCTTCATTATTATAAGGTCAATATTATAAAATATAATTCCTGATAAATATGATATTAAAGAGGAGACCATGATATCACGTTATACGAGACAGGAGATGGGAAGGCTCTGGGAGCCTGAGAACAAGTTTCAGAAATGGCTCGATGTCGAGATCGCCGTATGTGAGGTGTGGGCGGAACTCGGCAGGATACCTAAAAAGCCGCTTGAGGTAATAAAACAGAAGGCGGGATTTGAAGTAAAAAGAATAGACGAGATCGAGGCGGTCGTCAAACACGATGTTATCGCATTCCTTACTTCTGTTGCCGAGAAGATCGGCCCAGAATCAAGATATGTTCATAAGGGTCTGACATCTTCTGACATTGTCGATACGGCACAGTCCCTTCTGATGAAAGAGGCATCCGGTTTAATTATAAGAGACCTAAGGAAGCTCATTACTGTATTAAGGGAAAAGGCATTCAAATACAAAAACACTGCCTGTATAGGAAGGAGCCACGGCGTCCATGCCGAGCCTATGACCTTCGGCCTGAAATTTGCCCTATGGTATGAAGAGGCAAAGAGAAACCTTGAAAGGATGGAGAGGGCAAAGAAGACAATAAGCATCGGAAAATTTTCAGGTGCAGTAGGGACTTTTTCTAATATACCTGTAGAGATAGAGGAAAAAGTATGCAAAAAACTCGGACTTAAACCTGAACCGATCGCCACTCAGGTTGTCCAGAGGGACAGACATGCCGAGTATCTCTCAACCCTCTCAATTATAGCAGCATCTGTGGAGAAGATAGCTGTCGAGATAAGGCACCTGCAGAGGACAGAGGTGCTTGAGGCTGAAGAGCCGTTTGCAAAAGGGCAGAAGGGCTCTTCTGCAATGCCGCACAAGCGGAATCCGGTTGGGTGCGAGAACCTTTCAGGGCTGGCAAGGGTAGTGAGGGCTAATGCGCTTGCATCAGTCGAAAATATTGCATTATGGCATGAAAGGGATATATCGCATTCTTCGGTAGAGAGGATAATCATACCTGACAGCACTATACTTGTTGATTATATGCTCTATAGAGTTACTAATATACTCTCTGAGCTACAGGTCTACCCGGAAAAGATGAAGGAAAATATAGGGCGCAGTTACGGCCTGTACAATTCACAGAATATCCTTATCAAACTGACCGAAAAAGGGATGACCAGGGAAGACGCATATGCCCTTGTTCAGAAGAACGCAATGACGAGTTGGAAGAAAAAAAAGGAATTCAAGGGACTGTTATTAAAAGACAAACAGGTGAGAAAATATCTGAGTTCAAAAGAGATAAATGAGACATTTGACCTGAAGCATTATTTTAAAAATATTGATTATATATTCAAAAGGGTTTTCGGCAGGGACTGACAGATGGATGCAAGGATCAAGTTAACCCTGAAGGCGGAATCCATTGAAGAGGCACAGAAAATACTTAATGATATTTTAGAGAAGATGAATAAGAAGGGTGCGATAACGGATTACAAGTTTGAGATTGTAACAGACAGCGGTGTGGTTACCGAAAAATGTATTTTTTCAGGTGGAAAGGTTATAGCCTGAAGGAGATAACATGCCCGTGCGGCAGATAGAGATTGTGAAAAAACTGTGATTCCCGTTCCGTATCAGAAGCTTCTTTTTTTTAAAGAAAAACTCGGCCTCGGTGAAAAAGAGTTCAAAGCGCTTGAACCTTTCAGGGACATCTTCATAAACAGAAAGGATGATTTTTCCGGTTATCTTTATGATTTTTTCCTTGGAATCCCTGAGACGGCCATGTTCCTGAAACATTACGAAACACCTGGTTTTCTTAAGAAGGCCTGGACCGGCTGGTTCGAATCCCTTTTCTGTTGGAACTCCGAAGAGGACTTCATGAAATACCTCTGGAGAATCGGGGCGAGGCATGTGGAGGTAAATCTCGACCAGAGATATTCGAACCTCGGTTTCTCCATGTCAAGACAGTTCTGCGAAGAAATTATCCTTAAAGAAATACCTGCAGAAAAAAAAGAAGCTGTCTCCCGGACGGTAAACCGCCTGATCGACTTCTGCATGCTTGTCGAGACAGATGCATACATCGAAACGCATGCAAGGTGTGATATGGAGATCGTAAGGGGGGTCGCCGACAGGGTCAGAAACAAGATTACGGTCATTGGCGGAAATATAAAGAGGCTCCAGCGGAAAACGGATATGAAAGACCCGCTTTATAACGTTTACGAGTCTGTCCTTATAGACAGCTTTGCATGCGAAAGGATGATTACCGACATAAGAGTATACGCAGACATATCACAAAAGGAACCGGAATTCCGGGAGACATCTCTCGAAACGCTCTTAACAAAAGCTGTGGCGCAACTGAAATCCAAAGGGGAATTCGAAAACGTAACTGTAGAGATGGAATTCGACAAAAAGGCTCAGATTATTCTTGTAGACGCCAAAGACATTGAAAACATGTTCTATTACCTCCTCGAAAACAGTTTCGAGGCGATTAACACTCATGACCCTTATATAAAGGTATCATCTCATGCGGACACTTTTCTTCCCGGGAGAATAAGGGTCGAGATATTCAACAGGGGCATCCCTTTAAAAGAGGAGGAGATACCGATGATCTTTTTTCCATTTTTCTCGACAAAGCCGCTGGGGACGGGTTTTGGTCTTTCAATAGCAAGGCTCGCTGCCATGAAGAACTATGCAAGGCTTTCCATCAATCCTGTGCCGGGAAAGGGCACAAAGGCAGTTATAACACTTCCATCGGCAGACCGAACCTGACCCTCATATTTACCGGGGAAATTCCGTATATGGATATGATTTTCAGATAAAAGCTCCTTTCCGCTATGTTATAATTCAGTGCTATGAGTTTGCTGCATTTCTATCGAAAACCGGCTCTTTCCCGGACAAAGGCGAAGAACCTTCTTTCAATTGCAAGGGAATGCCTTTCCCCTGCTATAAGTGACCTCGAGACGGAATACTGCTTTAACATCGAGGTGACAGCGCCTTTAACGTCCGAAGAGATGAATACCCTCAGGTGGCTGATGGCAGAGACCTTCGAGCCGGATAATTTCTCTTCGGAGAGTTTTTTGACTCCTCACTCCTTACCCCCCCATCCCCCCCTTGGTAAGGGTGGGAATGAAGGGGGGGTGTTTGAGGTCGGCCCCCGCATGAACTTTACAACTGCCTGGTCAACAAATGCGGTTTCCGTATGTCATGCATGCGGCCTCACCAAGATAACCCGCATTGAGCGGTCAAGAAGATATCAGTTTATCTTCAGTGGTTCTGCGATATCGGATGAGACCCGGTTGCAATCTTTTTATTCCTCACTCCTCACTCGTCACTCATCACTTTTTTATGACAGAATGACGGAGTGCCCTTATCCTGTAACCCTTGAGACCTTCGAGACCGGGATACAACCAAAACCTTTTTATACAGTGCCTTTAATCGAAGAGGGTCCCGAAGCCCTTCGGAAGATAAATGTCGGAATGGGGCTCGGACTCGATGAGTGGGACATTGAATATTATTACAACCTGTTTGCAAAGGACCTCAAACGCAACCCTACAAACGTTGAATGCTTTGACTTAAGCCAGTCCAACAGCGAGCATTCACGCCACTGGTTTTTCAGGGGCGGATTGATAGTTGACGGAAAAGAGATCTCTGAAAATTTAATGCAGATTATTAAACAGCCACTAAAGGCAAATCCGGGCAACAGCATTATCGCTTTTAAAGACAATTCAAGCGCAATAAAGGGATACGGAATAAAAACGATAATTCCCCTGGGTCCGCGCAAGCCTTCGAGGTTCAAAGAGAAAAAACTAAAAAGCCATATCATATTTACTGCTGAAACACATAACTTCCCGAGCGGGGTGGCGCCGTTCCCCGGGGCCGAGACAGGCACAGGCGGAAGGATAAGGGACGTTCAGGCAACAGGAAGAGGCGCACATGTCACGGCAGGCACCGCAGCATACTGCGTCGGGAACCTTAGAATCCCGGGATATGAACTCCCATGGGAAGATAAAGCCTTCGAATATCCGGATAACCTCGCGTCGCCTCTGCAGATAGAAATAGAGGCAAGCAACGGCGCATCAGATTACGGAAACAAATTCGGAGAGCCTGTTATCCAGGGCTTCACAAGGTCCTTCGGTCTGAGGCTCCCGGACGGTGAAAGAAGGGAATGGATAAAACCTATAATGTTCACAGGCGGAGTGGGCCGGCTGGATGCAAGGCATGTGGAAAAAGGCCGGCCTGAAAAAGGCATGCTTGTTACAAAGATAGGTGGGCCGGCCTACAGGATAGGAATGGGGGGAGGGGCAGCCTCAAGCATGATACAGGGAGAGAATATCGCAGAGCTCGATTTCAATGCGGTCCAGCGCGGAGATGCAGAGATGGAACAGAAACTAAACAGGGTGATCCGCGCCTGCGTTGAGCTCGGTGAGAAAAATCCTGTCATAAGCATACATGACCAGGGAGCAGGCGGCAACTGCAATGTAGTAAAAGAGATTATCTATCCCGCAGGGGCAAAGATAGAGATCAGAAAAATACAGGTCGGAGACGATACGCTTTCTGTTGTCGAGATATGGGGAGCCGAATACCAGGAACAGAACGCGCTTTTAATAAGGCCGGGGGATGCAGAGATCTTCGGAGAGTTATGCAGGAGAGAAAAAGTCCCCTTTGCATTTATTGGTGAGATTACGGGAGACGGCCATATTATACTTTTCGATGAAAATGACGGGAGTATGCCTGTTAATCTCGATCTCGAAAAGATTCTCGGAGATATGCCTCAGAAAACATTCCGGCTCGAACGGATTGAACCCGATCTTAAACCGCTGAAACTTCCGGACAATTTAACCGTACGTGATGCGCTCGACAGGGTCTTGAGGCTTGTCTCGGTAGGTTCAAAGCGGTTCCTCACAAGCAAGGTCGACAGGTCTGTTACAGGTCTTATTGCAAGGCAGCAGTGCGCGGGACCACTGCACCTTACGGTCTCAGATGTTGCTGTCATAGCCCAGAGTCATTTTGCCGATAGTCAAAATAATTATACGGGCGCTGCGATTTCGATAGGCGAGCAGCCCGTAAAGACCCTGATTAACCCTTCCGCAATGGCGCGCCTTACAGTCGGAGAGTCATTAACGAATATTGTATGGGCAAAGATAAGCAGGCTTGAAGATATCAAGTGTTCGGGAAACTGGATGTGGGCGGCAAAACTTCCGGGAGAAGGCGCAAAATTATATGACGCGGCAGTTGCCTTGCGGGATATGATGCTTAAACTCGGCATCGCCATAGACGGCGGAAAAGACAGCCTTTCGATGGCAGCAAAGGTCATATCGAAGGATAAGAGCGAGGTTGTGAAATCACCCGGCACACTTGTTATATCGACCTATGCAACATGCCCTGATATTACAAAGGTAGTAACCCCTGATATTAAAATGCCGGAAAAGAGCAGGCTCTTGTTTATCGATCTCGGGAACGGCAGAAACAGACTGGGAGGAACTGCCCTGGCTCAGGCATATAGCCAAATCGGAGATGAATCACCTGATGTTGATGACCCTGAATTATTAAAGCGGGCATTCAAGGCGGTGCAAAGGCTTATATCCGAAGACCTGGTCCTTTCAGGCCATGACAGAAGCGACGGAGGGCTTGTTACAACATTGCTTGAAATGGTGTTTTCAGGGAACTGCGGAATGGAAATAGAAGTCGGAAGTCAAAAGTCGGAAGTCAAAAGTCAGAAGCTACCCCCCCAGCTTCCCCTTGGCAAGGGGGGGAGAGGAGGGGGAGTGAATTCTGCGCTTGCCAGCTTGTTCTCCGAAGAGCTCGGGCTTGTCATTGAATATCTTCCAAAGAATGAAAAGAAGATATCGGCTGAGCTTAAAAAACAGAAAATCCCGTTTCAGATCATAGGAAAGACTACTTTAAAAAAAAGGATCAATATATCGTTCCGGACTCCGGACTCCGGGCTCCATACTGTTTTGAACGAGGACATGAGGGTTTTGAGGGACATATGGGAGGAGACGAGTTACAGGCTCGAAAGGCTGCAGGTGAATCCCGAATGCGCAGATGAAGAGAAGAAGGTGAATTTTGATAGAAAAGGGTATGGCTTCAATCTTACATTCATTCCAAAGATCACCCCTCCTTCGGTTATGTCCAGGTCAGGGAAACCTTCTATTGCGATTATCCGCGAGGAAGGCAGCAACAGCGACAGGGAAATGTCCTCGGCTTTCTATCAGGCCGGTTTTGACGTCTGGGACGTGACAATGACGGATTTTCTCAAGGGGAAGGCAGATCTCGATAATTTCAGGGGCATTGCTTTTGTAGGAGGGTTCAGTTTTGCGGATGTCCTTGATTCTGCAAAGGGCTGGGCAGGTGTAATAAGGTTCAATAAGGATATCTATGAACAGTTCCGGAAATTCTATAACAGACCCGACACGTTCAGCCTTGGGGTCTGCAACGGCTGCCAGCTCATGGCCCTGCTAGGATGGGTCCCGTGGCAGGGTATTGAGGACAAAAACCAGCCGAGGTTCATACATAATGTCTCGGGAAGGTTCGAATCGAGGTTCTCGACCGTAAGGATATTCCCGAGTCCCTCGATAATGCTTAAGGGCATGGAGGGTTCCACTCTCGGCATCTGGGTTGCGCATGGGGAAGGCAGGGCCTATTTCCCACATGATGATATACTCAAAAAAATAAAGAGAGAAAAGCTTGCTCCGGTTCGTTATGTCGATGATAACGGCAGGGTGACTGAAACATATCCATTTAACCCTAATGGCTCTGCTGAGGGCATCGCTGCCTTATGCTCGCCAGACGGCAGACACCTTGCTATAATGCCTCATCCTGAAAGGACTTTCCTTAAATGGAACTGGGCCTGGATGCCCGGGGATTGGAAAAAGAAACTCAAGGCTTCGCCGTGGCTTAAGATGTTCCAGAACGCAAGAAAGTGGTGTGAAGGGAAATAACCTGAGATTATTCGTAGAAACAGGCTGTCACGGGAAGTGTATCCGGGATATACATGGACCTGCCGAGATGAACATGTTTTGGGGTTGAGCCGCCGTTGACGCGAAGGTCAAGGGTTATGCAGTATTTGATGCCTGTAGGCTT
>JAKAKQ010000119.1 GCA_021813425.1 Nitrospirota bacterium | reverse complement strand
ACCTTACCCCCCCTTGCCCCCCCCCTAGCAAGGGGGGGACGGGGGGGAGAAGCCCATTCTTTCAGCTGATTGTATATGTTTTCATTAAAGTGCTTTGCATCGTGAGGATGTAAGCCGACAGCCGCATAAATAAAATCGTATTTCTTCGATAGTTCTACCGCGCCTTCACAGGCGGCAAGGTCTGAGCCGACCGTGATCAGCGCCTCCAGTCCGGAATCCCTTGCGCGCTGTATGACTTCCTGTCTGTCGGGATCGAAATCTTCCATCTCAAGATGGCAGTGGGTATCGATCAGGCTGACGGCTGATAGCTGATGGCTGATAGCTGATTTACGCGCCAAATTTTTTCAGTCTTCCGGCATTGGAAAGTGCAAGAGGCATGAGATTGATTGTGCGAAAGATCCCTAATTCACCTTTTACACATTCTCTTTCGGAAAAGGCATTGCAAAGGCCGCCAAGCACATAAGGGGACTTAAGGAGAAACGGGACAGGATGCCAGCTGTGGCTTTTCATAAGCGCAGGGGTTGAATGGTCGCCTGTTATCATGACGACATCAAATTTCATTCGGAGTATATCGGGGAGGAGTTTGTCGAATTCCTCTATCCTTGCGCATTTCCCTTCGAAGTTTCCGTCTTCCGCATAGGAATCGATTTTTTTGACATGCAGAAAGAAAAAATCATATTTATCATAATTCTGCTTAAGGAATTTTATTTCATCTTCCACACTGCCTTCGATGGCAGGAGCGTACATTCCGACAAGCCTCGCAAGCCCTCTGTACATCGGATATGTGGCAATTGCGAGCGCATTTAATCCAAATGCCTCCTGAAATTGTGTGATATGGGGCATTCCGGAAAAACCCCTTGTAAGGATATAGTTTGCCTTTTCCTCATTTTTAAGTATTTCATGTACTTTTGCTATAAGCTTTTCGACAATCCTTGATACCTTCCCGGCATTTTTCGAAAGGGGCGACGGAGCTACCGGGGAAGCGCCTTCCTTCTGAGGGTCCGTGTCGGGTATCATTGCCGCGTCAGGCTCAAGGTCCATGGGAAATCTCAGCAGGACAGCGAACCTGTGCTCCATTCCAGGGGCAAAAACGACTTCCACATCATCAATCCCTGTTATCTCTTTCTGCAGCCTTTCGGTGATCTTTCTGGTCTGTTCGGAAGGCATCCTGCCTGCCCTCCTGTCTATAATAATTCCGTCTTTTATTGTCGCATAATTGCACCTGACCGCAACATCAGTTTTCCTGATCTCGAGTCCAAGCCCCAGCGCCTCGAGTATCCCCCTGCCGATTTGATATTCTATAGGGTCATAGCCGAAAAGACCGAGATGTCCCGGACCGCTTCCGGGTGTGATGCCAATGGAGACAGGTATATGCAGGCCGCATGCCGAGGTTTGAGCAAGCGCATCCATATTCGGTGTGTTGGCAGCCTCAAGTTCTGTCCTGCCGTTTACAGGAAGCCCGCCCAGGCCGTCAAGGACAATAAGTACTATTTTGGTGTTATTTTTCTGGATAAGGTTTTTTATCAAATCCTGCATAATAAAAAATATTACTTTAAAGTGATAAACTTTGCAAGAAAATGCTGTAAAGAATTATTTAATGTGATATTTTTGACATATGTGATAAAATCAATAAAAAATCAGACAAGGGGAGGGCGTAAAATGGAAGAGACAAAAACAGAAGTACAAAAATTTGATTCACAGGATGTGGAGAAGAACAAGATTTTTGCGATTATCGGCTACATTTTCCCGATCTTGTTTTTTATCCCTTTGGTGACGGAGGCCAAAGACAGTCCGTATGCAAAATTTCACTCAAACCAGCAGCTAATCATGCTTATCTTTGCGCTTGCCGGCTACACGGCTGCAACTATTCTTTCTGTTGTTCTGATAGGGCTTTTTCTGTTCCCTTTGATAGGGATTGCTTCTCTGGCATTTATGATAATCGGGATACTGAACGCAGTTAACGGAGCGGCCAAAAAACTGCCTGTTATAGGAGGGGTTACTCTTATAAAATAGGGTTGTAATTCGCAGTAGATGGATATAAACAACCTCTCAGGAAAGTTTTTGATAGCAGTGCCGGGGCTGGACGACCCGAATTTCAGCCGCACTGTCGTGCTTATCTGTGAGCATACAAAAGAAGGGGCCTTCGGACTTATAATAAACAGGATACTGATGAACAGCTTCACACCCCTTCTTGAAGCTTTCGCCATCAAGAGCAGTGTTATAGAGCTTCCGGTGTATTATGGCGGCCCTGTGAAATCAGATCAGGGATATGTTCTGTATTCGCCGTTTAATGAACGGGATGAACGATATGCATCCATAAGAGTATCCGGGGACATTGCAGTAACCGCCTCCAGGGAGATCCTCTATGATATAACTCAGGGAAGAGGACCTCAAAGGTTTATGTTCACGCTCGGTTTTTCAGGGTGGGCTGCTAATCAGCTCGAAGAAGAGTTGATGTCGGACAGCTGGCTCGTTGCCCCTCTCGATTTCAATACCATATTTAATGTGCCTGTAAATGAAAGATGGAGATGCGCTGCAGATTCCATAGGCATTGACCTCGACAGATTTATTAACAGAAGCGGGATGGCCTGAGGATATAATCCTGACGCCGATAATTGCGGCATTTTCCCCTTGACAACCGGATTTCCATATTGATATATTCCTTTCGATTGCAAGTTAAGCTCTTGCTGAACTTGAGGAGGGCAAGTGATAGGGGAATTCAGAACCTGCAGTAATTCATATCCAGCCATATCATGTTTTCTGAATATGCGGCATATTCAATTTCGCGACAAAACAAACGGAACGCCCTTTCGCTTAAAGAGAGAGATTCCCGGGATGTTTATTGTTTAGAATGAGAGGGATGAAAAAATAAAGACCATCCTTGTAATAGATGACGAAAAAGAGGAATCAAAATGCCTGATGGAAAGATGCAGATAATCAAGGTTGGAGATGAGATGCAAAGCGATCAGCGATCAACCAGCAGCGGTCGGCAAAAAGGAATTCAAAAAGTAATCGAAATAACAAAAGGAAGGGTTATTGTAGAAGAAAATACAGAAAAGGGAATAGAGACAGTAATTATAAGGCTTGAGAATGGAAAACAGAGGACCGAGAGGATAAAAAAGACTCTGGACAAGCAGCCGGTGATATTTAAATCGAACTGAATGATACGGGTTAATGGCTAAAGGGAGAAGGTACTTATGGGAAACACGGCCCTAAAATTATGGAAAATACTGATCGTCGACGATGATTGGGCATTAAGAGACACCATAAAATCCGTTCTGTCTTTTGAAGGTTTTTTGCCCATTGAGGCGTCGGACGGTCAAAGCGCACTGGCAGCATTTAAAAAAGAAAGACCGGACGCAGTTTTATTAGACCTGAACATGCCTGGTATGCACGGACTGGATGTCCTGACGGCCATGAGACATATAGACGGCAGCGTCCCTGTTATAATCCTTACAGGTTTTGGCGATACGCATCTTTCCCTGAAGGCCGGAAGGTCCGGCGCATATGAATTTGAGGCTAAGCCGCCTGATTTCGAAAAACTTATCAATATTCTTAACAACGCTCTCGAGGACAAGAAAAAGACAAGCAAGCATATGCTTAGCCTTAAGGAAATAGAGGTAGTCAAGCTGTCCTCAAGCGGCAATAGTGTTCGGCAAATCGGCAATATTCTGAACATAAGTGAAAACACCGTGAACTATCACATAAAGAAAATAAAGGAAAAACTTAAGGCCAGGAATATAGCTCACGCCGTAGCTATCGCAATCGAAAAAAGACTCGTCTGCCGGCCT
>JAKAKQ010000026.1 GCA_021813425.1 Nitrospirota bacterium | reverse complement strand
GTTCAGGCTGGTCACTATGATCACCCTGACATCCGGCACGGCATTTATCATGTGGCTCGGCGAACAGATTACGGAAAGAGGAATAGGCAATGGTATATCCCTCATTATTTTTGCAGGTATTGTTGCCAGGTTCCCTAATGCGATTATAAGCACTATCAGGTTAATACAGGCGGGGGAGCTTTCCATATTTTTTGTTATATTCCTTGTAGTCATGATGGTGGCGGTTGTTGGAGCCATAATTTTTATGGAAAGAGGGCAAAGGAAAATCCCGGTTCAGTATGCAAAAAGGGTTGTAGGGAGAAAGGTATATGGCGGTCAGTCAACGCACCTGCCTCTCAAGATAAATACAGCAGGGGTTATCCCTCCCATATTTGCATCTTCGATTATTATGTTCCCGGCTACAGTTGCCGGCTTTATTGCCGTGCCATGGGTGCAGTCGGTCGCAAAACAGCTTTCTCCGGGCACGATAATTTATACGGTCTTATATGTAAGCATGATTTTCTTTTTCGCCTATTTTTATACAGCGGTAGTATTTAATCCTGTAGATATTGCTGATAATCTTAAAAAATATGGCGGATATGTCCCTGGTATCAGGCCGGGGCAGAAGACGTCTGAATACCTCTACCGTGTCCTTACAAGGCTGACCTTTGTTGGTGCGATATATCTGGCCATAGTATGCGTTATACCCGAGGTGCTGATAAATAAATTCAACGTGCCTTTTTATTTCGGCGGCACCTCTCTCTTGATCGCAGTAGGTGTTGCACTGGACACCGTTTCGCAGATAGAGTCTCATCTCGTAACGCGCTCTTATGAAGGATTCCTTAAAAAGGGCAGGATAAGAGGGAGACGCAGTTAAACAATATTTTTGAGAACCGATGTGATTTATTTGAAATCTCCTGAAGAGATAGAAAAAATGACCAGGGCTTGCCGGATTGTAGCGGAAGTTCTGGAATACCTGAAAGGCTTTGTGAGGATGGGTATCACGACAAAAGAGATCGAGAACTTTGCTGAGGATCGTATCAGATCCCTGGGTGGAATACCTGCATTCAAGGGTTACAGGGGCTATCCTGCAAACATATGTATCTCCGTGAATGAAGAGGTTGTTCATGGCATACCGTCTTCCCGTAAATTAGTTGAGGGTGATATAGTGAGCATTGACCTTGGTGTTTATATGGATGGATTTTACGGGGATGGTGCAATTACATTGAGTGTGGGCAAGATAGATGAGGAGACGGGGAAATTGCTGACTGCAGCTGAAGAGGCCTTATATCTTGGTATCGATAATGCTGTAGAGGGCAAGCGCATATCGGATATATCCTATGCTATACAGAAACATGTTGAAGATAAAGGATTTTCAGTCGTAAGGCTTTTTGTAGGTCATGGAATCGGCAGAGAACTGCATGAGGAACCGCAGATCCCCAACTATGGAGCACCTGGACAGGGACCAAGGCTCAAGGAAGGGATGACCCTGGCCATTGAACCGATGGTAAATGCCGGAACACATGAGGTAAAGATACTCAGCGACGGTTGGACAGCAGTGACAGGTGACGGCAAGAAATCCGCTCATTTTGAACACACGGTACTTGTAACTTCAAATAAACCCAGAATCTTGACTAAATGTAATTAAAAAAATTATAATTTCAATTCTATGGCAAAAGAGGATAATATTGAAGTTCAGGGAACGATTGTTGAGACCTTACCGAATGCGATGTTCAGGGTGGAGCTGGAAAATGGCCAGATAATACTGGCTTATGTATCCGGTAAGATGAGGATGCACTTTATAAAAATATTGCCCGGTGATAAGGTGACTATCGAGCTTTCACCTTATGACCTTACAAAGGGAAGAATAACGTACAGATTCAAATAAAAAAGCTCTCGGTTCAGAGGAGATAAGAGGATATGAAGGTTCGTTCATCAGTAAAACCAATTTGCGCTAAGTGCAAGATTATAAAAAGAAAAGGTGTTGTACGGATTATATGTGATAATCCCAGGCATAAACAGAGACAGGGATAACAAAGACAGTGAAACGTAAACAGTCGATAGTGAATAGTAATAAGGATTATAGAACATTAAAAACTGCTCACTATTCAGTTAAGGAGGTTTGAGTTGGCGAGAATAGCTGGAGTCGATTTGCCAAAAAATGAGCGTATCGAGATAGGGCTTACGCATATTTTCGGAATTGGGAGATCACTTTCTAAAAAGATACTGGAAGAAGTTAAGGTAAATCCTGACACCAGGGTTAAAGACCTTTCAGATGAAGACAATGTAAAGATCAGGACCGTGATTGAAAGGGACTTCAGGGTTGAGGGTGATTTAAGGCGCGACATATCCATGAGTGTAAAAAGACTTACTGACATCGGATGCTACAGGGGGATCAGGCACAGACTGGGTCTGCCGTTAAGGGGACAGCGCACAAAGACGAATGCACGAACAAGAAAGGGCCCCAGGAAAGCTGTTGTCGGAAAGAAGAAGGAGGCATAGTTAATGGCTCAGAGGAAAAAAGGGGTCAAGAAAGATAAAAAGAGTATTTACAGCGGAACTGCATTTATTCAGGCTACATTCAACAATACAATAGTAACAATAACAGACCCGGGCGGTGGTGTAATTACATGGTCAAGCGCAGGTAATCTCGGCTTCAAGGGTTCAAGAAAAGGCACGCCTTATGCTGCACAGATGGCGGCAGAGGCGGCAGCAAAGAAGGCTATTGATTTCGGCATGAAACAGGTAGACGTGTATGTCAAGGGCCCCGGCGCCGGCAGAGAGTCGGCAATAAGGGCGCTTCAGGCAGCCGGTCTTGATATAAACCTGATTAAGGATGTAACGCCTGTTCCGCATAACGGATGTAAACCGCCTAAGAGGAGGAGGGTGTAAATTGGCAAGAGATACCGGATCGCAGTGCAGGATATGCCGCAGGGAGACTGAGAAACTGTTCCTTAAGGGTGACAGATGTTATACAGAGAAATGTGCTGTAGAGAGGAGACAGTACCCCCCTGGCCAGCACGGACAGCGCCGCGGGAAATTATCGGATTATGGAGTACAGTTGAGGGAAAAGCAGAAAGTAAGGAAGATCTACGGTGTTCTTGAGAAGCAGTTCAGAAGATATTTCCATATTGCTGAAAAGAAGAAGGGCGTAACAGGCGAAGTGCTTTTGCAGCTTCTGGAAACGCGCATGGATAACATTGTCTGCAGGATGGGTTTTGCCCCTAACAGGAACAGCGCAAGACAGCTTGTGACCCATGGACACTTTCTTGTAAACGGCAAAAAGGTCAATATACCTTCCTGCAACCTGCATGTGGGTGATACGGTTGAGGTAAAGGAAGCAAGCCGTGAAATGGACTTAATAAAGGACAGTTTATCAAAGGTTGAACAGAGGGGCATTCCTTCCTGGATCGAAGTGGATTTCCAGAACTTTAAGGGTAAGGTTTTGCAGATACCCGCGAGAGAAGAAATTCAGCTTCCTGCTCAAGAGCAGCTTATCGTTGAGCTTTATTCCAAATAGGACGTTATATTTAAGGTTAAAGGCTGTAATTACCTTAATTATTATTAATAGAAACATATAAATTTGAGGCATATGGGAGGCCTTATGAATCTAAGAAAAAAAGGCTTTCAGCTACCTGACAAAATCAGGTTTGATGAAGAGACGCTAAGCAGTAGTTACGGGAAACTCATAGTCGAGCCACTGGAGCGTGGTTTTGGCACAACCATGGGCAATTCACTGAGGCGGATTTTGCTTTCTTCGCTTGAGGGTGCTGCTGTTACGGCAGTAAAGATTCCTGGAGCGCTCCATGAATTTTCATCGATTAAAGGTATCAAAGAAGATGTGATCGACATAATTTTGAATATAAAGAAACTCAGGTTCAAATTTCATGGCGAAGGGAATAAGATTGCGACCTTCGATGCGAAGGGGCCGATGCAGGTAACAGGTAAAGACCTGGAAAGCGATTCTTCGATTGAAGTTTTAAATCCCGATCAGGTTATAGCAACTCTTGATAAAGGTACCAGGTTTGAAGCCGAGGTATATATCAGAAAGGGCAAGGGGTATGTTGCCGCAGAATTCAACAAGGAAAACCTGCCTGTTGACATGATCGCTGTTGATGCTGTTTTCACCCCGATGAAAAAAGTTAATTTCTGGGTGGAGAAGGCAAGGGTTGGAAGAGCAACAGACTACGACAGGCTTATTATGGAGATATGGACTGATGGAAGCATTGCCCCTGAAAAGGCAGTATCGCAGGCAGCTTCTATAATAATGGAGCATATGGACCTGTTCATATTTGAAGAAGAAATCGAAGAAGAGGCTGTGCTGCAGGAAACCATTTCTTCCAATCCGGTAAAACAGGGTTCCAGCCCGAATGACAATCTCTTCAAGAATGTGGATGAACTGGAACTTTCTGTGAGGTCATTCAACTGCCTGAAGAATGCAAATATCAAGACTATTGCGGAACTCGTTCAAAAGACTGAGAATGAAATGCTTAAGACAAAGAATTTCGGAAGAAAATCGCTGAATGAAATAAAAGAGATATTGGGAAGAATGGGACTTCACCTTGGGATGAAGATAGACCTCGACAACCTCGGTAAAGAGGCAAATTAAAGACCGGAGGAATAAGAGAGAATGCGTCATAAAGTTGATGGTAGATTATTCGGCAGACCCGCTAACCAGAGAAAGGCCCTTTTAAAAGGGATCGTTACAGCGCTGTTTGAAAACCAGAGGATAGAGACTACTGTTGCAAAGGCCAAAGAGGCCAGGCGGATTGCCGAGAGGATGATCACATTTGGAATAAAGGGAGACCTGCACTCCAAGAGGCAGGTGTTTTCATATATTTCCGACAGGGCAGTTGCCTCCAAGCTTTTCAGCGAGATAGCACCCCGTTTTTCAGGAAGGAACGGCGGATACCTCAGGATAGTCCAGACAAGGAACAGGCTGAAGGATTCAGCGCCTATGGCGGTGCTTGAATTCATAGATTATGAAGCGATAAAGCAGGTCAAGGGAAAGGCAAAAAAAGAAGCAAAGGCCGGCAAGGAAGCGAAGGACGAGAAGGCTGAAAAGAAAGAGAAACCTGCGAAGAAAGAAAAGAAAGAGAAGAAGGAAAAAGAATAATGAACGATGTGCTGATAGGGGTTGGTGTGGTTGCTGTCTGGGTAGTTTTACAATTGTTTATCCTGCCGAAGCTCGGGCTTCCCGGCTGAGGAGTTCCACAGAAAGACCCGGACGGGTCTAAGAAGTGCTGAAGAAATAAATTTATAGATTTTAAAAGGGCTCTGTCAAAGAGCCCTTTTTTTATTCCTGCCAAACTCCATCCCGCCTTTTTTCAGATGATTTAATTTTTTGGACAGTAATGGTATAGGAATAAAGATTCCCAGGCTCTAATCAGGATAATTTACCCAAGCAGGAGGAGACTGTCTTCTCGCTCATTCTCGCTGCGCTCCGAGGAATTTGCCCTCATTATTTATCAAAATACATACTGTCTGAATATCGGGCAAATAAAGCCGCTCAAAGACAGCCCCCTCCTGCATTTTATAATAAACCGTAAAAAAGTTTCTGGAGTATCCATGCCGAACGGGAGTGGATTTTACTTTAAAACGCTTGCTGGAAAAAATTGATATAAGTTATACTTGATATACTTTAAAAACATATTTTTGTTCTTCTCTTTTTAAGAAAATGCGCATCGAAAAACTCGAACTAATAGGATTCAAATCATTTGCCGACAAGACCTCGTTTGCCCTCCATCCGGGTATAACCTGTATTGTCGGTCCAAACGGCTGCGGCAAGAGCAACATCGTTGATGCATTCAGATGGGTGCTTGGAGAACAGAGTGCAAAGAGCCTCAGGGGAGAAAAGATGGAAGAGGTCATCTTTAACGGTTCTGTTTTGAAGAAGCCAAAGGGAATGGCAGAGGTAACGATGATTGTTTCCGGACTGAACGGCGCCGGTGCAGGTGACGGCAACGGAGGACAGAGCAATCAGGTAACTGTTACAAGAAGGCTTTACAGGTCCGGCGAGAGCGAATACATGCTTAACAAAAACCAGTGCAGACTAAAAGATATCAAGGATGTCTTTCTTGATACGGGGCTGGATTTCAGAAGCTATTCCATCCTCGAACAGGGCAGAATCGGAGAGATACTCAATTCAAAACCCGTTGACAGGAGATTCATCATAGAAGAAGTCGCAGGTGTGATGAAATACAAGGTCAGAAAGGCAGAGGCCCTGTCAAAACTTGAGTCATCACGGTTGAACCTCGTAAGGATAAACGATATTATTATAGAGGTCAAAAAGCAGATCAACATACTTGACAGGCTCGCTAAAAAGGCAGAGCGTTACAAAAAGCTTTCATCTGAAGTGCATGCTATTGAGCTGAAGATCGCACGGAAAGAATACCAGCAGATAAAAGAATCCCATGAACAGATACTCTGTGAACATAATGACCTGAAAGAGAAAGAAGCCGTTTTAACAGCAGAAATAACGAGCATAGAAAACAGGACGGAAACCAGAAGGATGGGACTGCTCGAAAAGGAAAAGGGCCTTGAACTTATACAGAATAATTTTCAGGCCATGGAGCGCGACATAGCAGAGATCGAACGTGCAATAGCGGTATGCAAAAACGACACCCTTAATATTATCGAGTATCAAAAAAAGATCACGCAGCAGGAAGAGGAAGTGGATCTCAGAAGCACAGAAATAGCTGCAAAGTGTGAGGAGTTAAAGACAAACATCTCAAAGATATCAGAAGAAATGGAAGCACACGTAGAAGTGCTCCGGGAAAAAACAGAGATCCTGAACGCTATCGAGGAAGAGCTTTCAGAAAAAGAAAGCCTGATAGAGGACAAGAGGCGGGAAATTTTCAAGGTTACCGAAGAATTAAGCGGCCTGAGAAACGATTTAAGCAGGCAGCAGACATCGCTGGAGACGATTGAAAGGAGGGAAACTTCTGCATTAAGGGAATCCGAAGACTCAAGAAAGATCCTGACGGAAATCGAATCTTCGATCAGCAGTATCGAATCGGAGATCCATGGCAGTAACAACGAAGTCCTCCTGCTGAATGAAAAAAAAGGTGTGCTTGCACGGGAACTCTCCGACAGCAAACTCAGGCTTGAAAATCTCGGCAAGTCTTTGACCGGAGCAAGGGAAGAACTCGCATCATATGCATCGCGTCTTGACTCCCTGAAGGAGATCGTCTTTGATAAGCTGACAAGGGAACTGCTCTCATCAGGTGAAAATATCAGGGTGCTCGCCTCGATATCGGATGTTTTTGATACAGATGCAGAATTTGATAAGGCGATAGAAAGCGCTCTGGCTGAAAAGGCTGATTCGTTTATCCTCGAATCCTTTGATGATATTGAGAAGGCAATTTCTTCACTGAAAGGGAAAGATGTCGGTAAAACAGCATTTATTACAATTGCTCCGCCACCTGTAAATTTAGATATTAATATCCCGGATGGAATAATCGGCAGGGCCCTCGAATTTGTGAGGGTCAGGGAAGGATTTTCCAGGACCGCTGAAAACCTCCTTGGCAGTGTTCTGATCGTAAAGGATCTCAAAACAGCATACGCTCTGAGAGCCCTGGATGGAAATCATATGTTTGCAACCCTCGAAGGTGAGGTCATGGAGACTTCCGGTGCGGTCATAGCAGGCGAGGGGAAAGGCATCTTCAGAAGAAAACGTGAAATGAGAGAACTTGAAGATATGATAGAAAGGCAGAAGACTGTTATCGAGGACCTTAATAACAAGATTCAGACAATACAGAACGCTATAGTTGAGAAAGAAGAAGTAATAAAGAATGTGGAATCTTCAGTATATAACATAGAAAAAGAGGTCTCTCTCTCCAGATTAACGGTTGAGAATTATACGGAAGAGAAAGACAGAATAAGCAGGAAGCTTGCTTATCTGACCATGGAGATCGAGGAGATCTCAAAGGAAAAGGAATCTCACAAGAAAGCTATTGTTAAAAGCGGGGAACAGATACAGCTGGTCGAGACAAAGAAGACAGATACAGAGAACGAGACCCAGACCCTTCAGGACGGGATTGCACAAAAGAGATCGGAACTGGAGCAGTACCGGGCCGAAGTAACCGATATAAGGCTTTTAACCGCATCCAATAAAGAAAAGATCGAGGCGATGAAGAATGAGATGGAATCATCAACCAGGGTCATAGAAGACATTAAACAGAAAAAAGAAGAATTACGCTCTGAAATGGAATCTGTTCTCTCGAGGAAAACCCGGCGCGAATCAGAGATCCTGGAGCATGAAGGAAGGTTAAGAAGGCTTGTTTCTGATGCGGATTCCGTCCGCCTGGATATATCAAATAAAAAAGAAGAAATTGAAAAAGAAGGCGAAGACCTGATCGCTGTAGAACAGGGGCTCCGGGCATTTAGAAAGCAGATAGCCGAAGTAACACATAGAATATCAGAGCTTGATGTTATGAGGGCCGAACATAAAATGAGGCTCGAAAATCTTGCTGAGAATGTAAGACATAATTACGGCAGTGAGATCGAAGATATACAGGTCGAAGATGTCAGTCAGGAGGAAGAAGTCAGGCTTGCTGAATTGAGGGATAAAATACAGGAGATGGGGCCTGTAAACCTTGGGACTCTCGAAGAATATGAAGAGTTGCGCACAAGATATGAGTTCATGACAAAACAGCAGGATGATCTTAATAAATCCATTGCAGAACTCGAAGAGGCCATTTCAAAGATAAACAGTACGACACGGAAAAAACTGAGGGATGCATTTGAGGCATTAAGGGCGAAATTCTCGGAGGTTTTTCTTACCCTCTTTGGCGGCGGCAGGGCAGAGCTTATCCTGACTGATGAAAGCAATATACTCGAGACAGGGATAGATATTGTTGCCCAGCCCCCCGGTAAAAAGCTCCAGAATATTAATCTCCTTTCAGGCGGCGAAAAGGCCCTGACCGCACTTTCCCTCCAGTTTGCAAGTTTCCTGATCAAGCCAACGCCTTTATGCATACTTGACGAAGCAGACGCCCCACTCGATGAATCCAACACAGAAAGGTTCTCAAGGATGCTGGCAGAACTTTCGAAAGACACGCAGTTCGTAGTTGTTACCCACAACAGGACTACGATGAGCGTTGCGCAGCATCTGTACGGGATTACAATGGAAGAGGCGGGTGTTTCGAAGGTAATATCAATGCAGCTTGCCGGGGTTTGATCTTGGAAAACAGAAAATTCAAGAGAAAAGATGTCCACGGCAATGTCAGCGGCAGAATGGTATTGATCGAACACCTCGAAATCCTTGACCTGAGCCTGAGCGGCATAAGGTTCAACTGTCTGAAAAAAGTTGATACGAACAGTATTCACAGAGTAAAGATACAGAAAAATAATGTATCGGTTGATATCAAAGGCAGGGTGGTGCGTTCTATCCTGAAAAAGCTGCAGGAGAAGAAAGAAAAGCAGATCCCTGTATATGAGGTTGCAATGAATTTCGAGAATCTTCCTGACTGTGAAAAGAGATCCCTTGAAGAACTTATCAGCATTATAGGAAATGAATAAATTATCCGACCTCCTGCCGGGCAAGATATCAACAGCTCCGGAAGACCTTATCTGCTATGGTTTTGATGCATCAGGACTCGAAGCAGCACCCTCTGCAGTTGTCTGGCCAAGAGATGTTCTGGATGTTGTAAAAATAATGAAATTTGCTTACACAAACAATGTCCCTGTTATTCCGCGCGGCGCCGGGACAGGCATGACAGGAGGCACGATACCATCAAAAGGCGCCGTCATCTTAAGCCTTGAGAAGATGAACAGGATACTCGAGATCGACAAGGAAAATCTGAGTGTTCTGGTAGAACCGGGTGTGATCAACGGGAAGCTGCAGAGGGAGCTCGAACGTCACGGGCTTTTTTATCCCCCTGACCCGACCAGCATGAACTTCTGCACTATAGGAGGCAATATCGCTGAAAATGCAGGAGGCCCGAGGGCCCTTAAATACGGGGTCACGCGGGACTATGTTATGGGACTTGAGGCTGTGCTTCCAAACGGCAGGGTCATAAATACAGGCGTAAAAACAGCAAAGGGTGTTGTCGGTTATGACCTTACAAGACTGCTTGTCGGCTCTGAGGGGACGCTTGCAGTTGTGACGAAGATAAGGCTGAAGGTTCTTCCACTGCCTGAAGATGTAATAACACTCCTTGTGCTTTTTAAAGACCTCGAACAGTCCGGGAATGCAGTAAAGGATATAATATCGCATGGGATCATACCGAGGACGCTCGAATTTATTGACAGCGAGGCTATAAAAGCTGTAGAGAATTACAAGCCTATCGGACTTCCAAAGGATGTGGAGGCGATGCTCCTTATCGAACTTGACGGCGCACCTTCGTTGATTACGAGAGAGGCAGAGAAGATCGCTGAGATATGCAAAAAACTCCGGGGAGAGGTGATAATGGCAGAGGACACAGCTGCAAGGGAGAAACTATGGGAGGCAAGGCGGGCTGTATCTCCTGCGCTTTACCATCTGAAGCCTGCAAAGATCAACGAGGATATCGTAGTCCCGAGGAGCAGGATTACCGATATGCTCAGGGCTCTCAGGAAATTATCTCAAGAGACAGGGATCAAGATAGTCAATTTCGGGCATGCGGGCGACGGCAACATACATGTTAATCTAATGGTAGACAGGAATAATAAAGAAGAGTTTGAAAAGGCGAATGAAATCGTCAAGGAGATATTCAGGATAACCCTCGAACTCGGAGGCACGATCTCCGGCGAGCACGGCATCGGCCTGACAAAATTAAATTATATCTCTATGGAGATACAGCCCGAAGAACTCGAGCTGATGAAAAAGATAAAGCATGCCTTTGACCCCAATAATATTCTGAATCCCGGAAAGATTTTTCCGTAAGATTAAAAGATGTTTAAGTAATCTTCATTTGCATCTTGTTTTTTGAACTTTTGCTCTTCTGGCTTCCACCCTTCCTCACTTCAGACCTTCCCGCCTTCCGCTCTATTGGCTTTTGCTCTACGGAGAAATAAGCATTCTTGCCTCTGCCGACTTTCTTTATGTCAATAACCATCCCTTCTTTACTGTATATGGGTCTCATAGATTTTAAGGTTTCAAAAACATATTCATACCCCTTTATTAACTTCTTCTGGTCAGGATAGAGTTTCAGCAAATCATCTATCACTTTCTTGAAAGAACAGGAACGGACTATATCCTTGAACAGCACTTTTTCAGATTCTTTTTTGATCATTCGAATATGTCCCGCTCTTTTTTTTCTTTTTGATTCGCTGTCAAAAATCTCTTTATCGCATCAAGAGGGTCTTTGGCTTTCTTCAGATATTCCCTGTCAAAGAGGAAAACGATATCGTCTATTACCGACACCTTGCCTTTCTTCTTTTTATGACGGCCTTCTTCAAACCAATCGACTACGTTTTTCAGAAACCGGAGGACATCATCATTTCTTCGCGCTTCCAAGTCATATTTCTTAAACAAATCGTGATACCAGAGAAGCAGTTTCTCCAAATTCATGTCATTAAGCATGTGCCGGGCATCTCTCGGTGAATCAGCCACGCCGACAAGAACGCCCCTGAATACAGCGATATAAACATACTGGCCAGTAGATTCTGAACACTTATTACAAAATAAGTCTTCTTTAACAACTCTTATTTCTTCTGCATGAGAGACGCAGTCCTTTACATGAAAATTCGCCAGGGTGCTCTCGAAAGCTTTTGTCTGCGTAGAGTCTATCTTTGCCCTGCATTTAGGGCAGAGATATGGTTTATCAAAATAGATCGTATCAAACATTCCCATGCTATTTACTCCTTTCAGAAAAAATATATAACTATTCCGTCTTACAAAAGAACTTTCTCCAGTCTTTCTTTCCTCTTCTCCCAATCAGGCATGTATTTCGACAAAAGCCGGTAGTATGCATTATTATGCGTGTGAACTTTCAGATGACAAAGCTCATGCATGATTACGTAATCAATAGAGTGTAGGGGTGCCTTAATGAGTTCGGTATTCAAAATAATATCCCCGACCTTGCCGCAGCTGCCCCACCTTTTAGACATCTTTTTCACGCGAAGCCCTGGGAATCTGATACCCAATTTTTTGACCGCTTTATAACAAATTTCAAGACGTTTGGAGAATATAACAAGAGTATGGGACTTGTACCAATTAAAGAGCATGTCCCTGATCTTTCGGGTATTATCAGGAGCGGGAGTCATTATATAAAAATATCCATCTTTAAGCTTCACTTCAGAACAGTTATGTTTTCTTATCTTCAATCTATATTGCCGCCCGAGGAATAAGTGTGTTTCGCCTCCGACATAACATTTGGCTGGGGCATGCGGCTCAAACTTTCTAAAATAGGCAATTTGTCTCTTTATCCATCGGGCGCGCTTTGCGACACGTTGATTCACAACTTCGGGAGCTATGCCCTTTGGCACCTTTACCGTCACCCGGATGTCCGGATGCACACCGATCTCCATTGTTTTCCGGTCTGCATGGGAAACATCAAAGGTTATTTTCTCTTTTCCATAGTTAATATTGCTCCTGTAACTTCTCATAATGACATCCTGCGCTGGGCAAGATACATCACCCTCTCGATAATATCGTCCATCTGCTCGGTAGAAAGCGGAATGCCCCACCTGCCCTTTATCTCGTCATAGAGAAAATCATCGATTTCATCTTCTACGCGATTCTTTGCGTCATCATCATCCCAAAAATGAACCTTCCAGTTACGTTTCAGAATATTCTGAATGGCTAAAGCGGCATCCGCTGACACGTCTTCACATGTCTGCGCATCAAACTGTTGCCCATCAAAGAACGGTTTCAGTACGCCATAGAATGCCTGCGCATCCTCGTTCTTATTCAGCCTCGCCGGAATATCATCATGCTCACGGGTTACAACCTTACCGCGAATTTCAGTGACCTTCTTTAAGTATTCCATGTCGGGAATCCGCTTAGCCCTGTATGCGTCAATCGCCTGTTGTATCAGTTTTGAGAAATTTTCATAAAAGGCCGGGTCCTCCTCCATCTTTTCAGTGATTACTTTCTTTACGGCATGCGCGATAGCATCTGCTCTCGATGCCGTTGTTTTTGTGCTATAAACGCCTTGCTCCTCTTTCACCTGCCAGAACATCTTGTCGTCAAAAATATTTACAGGTTCATTGAGCTGGATAACCTGGTTCGCCTGAATATGGGTATCGAGCAGCTTCTTTATCTTAGGTTCATAATCACGGTAGTCAATAGTCTCTGCATAACGAAGCTTTACAGACGCCTTCAGGTTATGGAACTGCTTGAGCGCATTTTTATACTGCATCAACTTTTCGTCCGGGGTATTTAGTATAAACTGCGTTGTTGATAGCGCCATTGCAAGTATCTTGCTGTACTCTGCCAGACGCTGGTAGAATTCCTCCCGCAGCGCCACATCACCGAGCAGCAACTCGTATGGCTCTTCGTCATAACGGTTTCTAACTTCTTTAAAGAGATCCCAGAGGTCAGAATAAGCCTGAGGCAATTTGGCCACTTCCTGATGAATCGAAGTGAGCGTGCCTTCCAGATCCTCCTCGTCAAAATCTTCAAGACCTGCATCGGCATACATCGTCAGAGCCTTATCCAACTCCCCTAAAATACTGGCATGATCAACTATGTAGCCGTAATCTTTTGGATTATGCGCTTCATCTTCATAGAGCCGGTTCACGCGGGCAATAGCCTGAAGCAGTGTATGCTCCCGCAAAGTGCGGCAGAGATACATGACCGTGTTTCTCGGCGCATCGAAACCTGTCAATAATTTATCCACCACAATCAGGATTTCAGGTTCTTCTGAATACAAAAACTGACTCGTAATCTGTTTATTGTATTCTTCCTCTGAGCCATAGCGTCTCATCATCTTCTGCCAGAATTTCACAACGTCATCAATTGGTCCCTCTTCAACCTCTTCATAACCCTCGCGCGTATCAGGAGGAGAGATAATCACCTCAGAGGTCACGTGGCCAAACTCGTTCAAAAATTCATGATACTTAAGCGCAGCCAGTTTGCTCGGAGCTACAAGTTGCGCCTTGAATGGCGTGTTCTGCCAGTTTTGTCTGTAGTGCTCGCTGATATCAAAGGCTCTCATATAGATAACCTTATCCGCCTTATTAAGCATCTCCGCGCGCGCGTATTTCCTTTTCAGGTCGGCCTTTTGTTCAGGCGTCAGTCCCTGAGTATGCCTTTCAAACCATAGGTCTATTGCTGCCTTGTCCTGCTCCATCTCAACATAGCGTCCCTCATATAGAAGCGGCACAACCTGCTTATCCTTTACAGCCTGTTTTATAGAATAGTGCGGTTCAATCAAGCCGCCGAACTTGATAAAATTATTTTTCTCCTTCTTCATAAGCGGCGTTCCGGTAAACCCCAGATAACAGGCTTTCGGAAACATCTGGCGCATACGCGCGTGAAGATTTTTAAATTGAGTGCGGTGAGCCTCGTCAACAAGCATGAAAACATCAATGGATTCATCCTGATATTTTTTAACGTTAAGCGCCTTGTCGAACTTATGAACCAAAGTGGTGACAATAGCAGCTTTCTTCTCGGAAACAACATCCAGAAGATCCTGCCCTGTTTTTGCCCTATGTTTATCGAGACCACAGGTGGTAAAGGTATTGCTGAGCTGCCTATCCAGATCAACCCGGTCTGTTACAAGAATAATCCGCGGATTAGAGATATCAGGGTCAAGGGCAAGGTTTCTTGCAAGCCAGATCATGGTGAGAGATTTTCCAGAGCCCTGCGTATGCCAGATAATACCGCCCTTGCGCCGCCCCTCTGCATCAAGCTGCTTCACTCTGTCAATCGTTGACTTGACGACAAAGTACTGTTGATAGCGGGCTATCTTCTTGATACCCCCGTCAAAGACTGTGAATTTATGGGCAAGCTCCAATAATCTTTCAGGCTTGCAGAGGCTGAAGATAGCTCTGTCCTGCTCCGTAATTTCACGGCCGCCTTCTGCTTCCATCTTATCAAAGAATTTTCTTGCAACAGCAAAGTCACCTGAAAAAATCACATCCTTTATCTCAGGCTTAAGCTGTTTTTTAACGCTTGTCTCGACATCTTTATCTTTGTAACGAAGCTCCTGCCAGATGCTCCAGAATTTTCTTGCTGTCCCGGCTGTTGCGTATGTAGCAGAGTTTTTGTTTACTCCCATGACAAGCTGCGAGTATGAGTAAAGCCTTGGGATAAACTCATCCTGCTGATTACGGATAGTCTGCTCAACAGCCTTATTTATTTCCTCTTTTGGAGACTTGCACTCGATTATGGCAAAGGGAATGCCGTTTACGAAAAGCACAATATCAGGCCGGGCGGTCTCATCGCTTCTTGTTCGCTCGACAGAAAATTCTGCTGTAACATGGTAGATATTGTTCCTCCAGTCTCCCCAGTCAACATATCGCAGGGTATAGCTTCTCGTATCTCCTTCGATGGTCTGCTCCAGCGACGTTCCTATAGTAAGCAGGTCATAGACAGCCTCATTCGTCTTTTGAAGTCCATCCCACTTAACATTCTTAAGTTTTTGAATAGCGGATTGTATATTCTCCTCACTGAAAAGATATTCCTGCCCTCTGTACTGAATGCGATTGATAGACTTAAGTTGTTTCCGAAGTATTTCTTCTAACAAGACATTCCCGAATCTGCCCTGACGTTCTGTCAGAGCCTGCTCAGGTGTAAGGTAATTGAATCCAAGATTGATAAGTTGCTGTAATGCAGGGATTTGGGAGAGATATTTTTCATTGAACCTGAAGCTTTTCATGTGCGTTTCCTTGTCTGAGTGCGCGTCCGGTACAACCGTTCTGTAAAGCCGCCCTCATTTTCAAAAGCGGCAGCCTGTGCAGCCAACTGACGATCAAGCAGGCTGCAAGCAACCGCAATCAAAACCAGCGCGGCATTAGCCGTGATTTCAGGAAGAGTGGACGAAGAAAAATCCGTGGACTTAGTGGACGAAGTGGACGTTGTGGACACCCATTCCTCAACCGCATCGGCGGTTGTGAACCGCCGGGCGATCAGTTCCGCACGGCGAGGGTCTTCACGATGCCATTGTGGCAAGCGCCGCTGACGCAAATAATCTTCATAATCAAGGCGCAGCTCTTCAAGGCTGGCTCGTGCAACATTAGTAAGTTTCAGTTCGGTCTTTTTCGATGTGCCGGATGCCTGACTACCTTCTGCAATGTTCTGAACTCCGCTTCTTGCCGCCTGAACCATCTGGTCATGAGTCCGTGATTTCCGCTCGAGGTAGCTGTCGCAAAACCGAACCGTCACATCATAAACAAGCTGAGCAATCTGATAGCTCTTCAGCTTGCGGTAACCGCCATGCTTTGGAATCAGACCTTCATTTTCAGGCATTTTCGAGTCCTTTCTGTTTCTTTTGGTTTTTGTCCATGCTCTTTTCTTCGTCCATTCCGTTGTCCATTTCGTCCATGTCGTCCACTGGTTTTTTCCTCACCCCACCTTCACCCGCCACTCGCCGGTTAGCAGCTTCTGCATCAACCCGCGCTTTTGCTTTTCCAGCAATTCGAGTTTTGCTTCGAGGAGAGATATCTCCCGAAGCGATGCATTTAAGACATCGCCGATTTTTTCTTGCTCTTCGATTTCCGGCAACGATATTTTCAAGTTAAGAAAATCGGTTTTGTTCAACACTCGATTTCTCCCTGCGCCGCCCGGTGAAATTAAGACGAGATTTCGGACAAATCTTTTTTGAACTATTACGTGCCGCAGATAAGCGGGTAGGGCTTTGTTGCTATCAACCTCAAAAGAAGGGAACCTGTGCGAAACAAAACAATCTTCATCTGCTTTGTCAACGAATGCGATAGCGCCTTCCCATGCAAATGTGATATTTACGATAAGGTCATCATGTCTTACACGATAGAGCGTGTCCATTGCGACGGTTTTCGGATTTTCGACAAAGCGCCGGAATGTGCCTTTGCCATGACTCCTGATTCCCAAAGCCCAATATGGCTTGCCTGGTTTTGCAGCGTCTCGCAAGGTCAACTTAAGAAACTTCTTTAGTGGGACTGCACTGGATTTTCTGCTGAGCAACTTATTCGCCAGCGCGACATGCCTTGATCTTTTCGCCTCAATCAGCTTATCCATTTTTTCAATGGCAGTGTCCCATAATGCAAGAATATTTCCAATGCGTTCTCTTTCTTGTGGCAATACAGGTGCAAGCACTCTTAATTTCTTAACATCAGTTGAATTTATTGCAGGATAGTTAGAACCAACAACAAGAGCATAAATCTGACGATCAATTTTAAAACTATATAGATATTGATGAATATATTCCGAATCACTCTCGATTCTTGGAGATATAACTGCAAAACCTGTAGATGCTATAACATCAGTGACCTCTTCCTTGATTCTCGCAAATCCTTTTAGGTTGGGGCGCACTGTCGACATAAGAACATCGTTCTTCTTCACACAGCGACGTGCCCGTAAAGGCGCTGTAGAAAAGATGTGCTGAGTCAAATTTTC
Source organism: Nitrospirota bacterium (assembly GCA_021813425.1). Classification (GTDB taxonomy): domain Bacteria; phylum Nitrospirota; class Thermodesulfovibrionia; order Thermodesulfovibrionales; family UBA6898; genus JAKAKQ01. The sequence continues at coordinate 2,459 of JAKAKQ010000026.1, read as the reverse complement.
ATTCATCATTCCTTGATTGACATCAGCTAAAGAAATATATTTAAACGTATAATCCTCTGGTGTATCATTGCTCAACGATTTGGAGTCGAAAGTGGCCAGATCGCTCATTTTATATTCTTTCCATCCATTGGCTGCATGTCTTTTATCAGGCATTAACCGATCTCCTTCAAATACTCATCCATCTTCCCCCTCACTTCCATCAACTCCTCTTCAATTTTCTCGATATCTTTCTGCACCGCAGCCACGTCTATCTCCTCTTCTTCCTCAAACGTATCAACATAGCGCGGAATATTGAGGTTGAAGTCATTTTCTTTTATCTCATCTAAAGTGGCAACATGGGCGTATTTGTCCACGTCTTTGCGAGTCTTGTATATGGCAACTATTTTTTCGATATGTTCTTTCAGCAGAAGATTCCGGGTCTTGGCTGACTGATAATCGCGGCTTGCGTCTATGAAAAGCACATCTCTTCGCTTTTCATTTATCCCGCCTTTTTCGCGTGAGCGGTCGAATATGAGAACAGCCACCGGAATTGAAGTTGTCGGAAAGAGGTTAGCCGGAAGTCCTATAACTGTATCGAGCAGATTATCTTCAATGAGTTTCTGACGAATACGCCCCTCGGCTCCACCACGGAAAAGCACTCCGTGCGGCACAACCACTGCAATCCGTCCTTCTTTTTCAATCGCCGCTTCTATCATATGGCTGATAAAGGCATAGTCGCCTTTGCTTTTGGGCGGAATGCCGCGCCAGAAGCGGTTAAAGCGGTCATTTTCTGCCTCTGCCGCGCCCCATTTGTCAAGAGAGAACGGTGGATTGGCAACAACGATGTTGAACTTCATGAGACGGTCTTTCTCAACCAATGCAGGATTAGTCAGCGCATTACACCATTCGATGCGCGCCGAATCCATGCCGTGCAGGAACATGTTCATCCTTGCCAACGCCCACGTGCTGCCATTTACCTCCATTCCGAATAGGGCAAAATCACGGCTGCCAACTTCTTTTGCTGCCTCGATTAAAAGCCCGCCCGATCCGTTGGAGGGGTCACAGATGCGATCACCCGGCTTAGGCTGAACAAGCTTGGCAAGCAGTTCGGAAACCTTGTGCGGCGTATAAAACTCGCCCGCCTTTTTGCCGGCATCAGAGGCGAAGCGTTCAATAAGATAAATATAAGTGTTCCCGATTACATCCTCTGATACACGGCTTGGCCGCATGTCAAGCTGAGGTTTGTTGAAATCTTCCAGTATATGTTTCAGGAGACGGTTCCGATCTTTGGTCTTGCCGAGATTGGCTTCGCTGTTAAAGTCAATGTTGCGGAACACACCTTCGAGCTTTGCCTTGTTGGCTTCTTCAATGGCATCCAGCACAATATTAATGAGATCTCCGATATTTGCCCTCGTTCTCCGCTCATATAGGCTGTAAAAATCCGCAAGGAATTTTTCTTTCTGTCCTGTGTCCTTATCCTCATAATTTATATAGGGCAGTGTAAAACGCTCCCGTTCAAGTTTCCGCCTGATACGCTCTTCATTATTGCCATATTGCTTTTGGTATTCCTCATAATGGTCTTTCCAAACATCTGATATATATTTCAAAAACAGCATCACAAGGATGTAGTCTTTGTACTGCGCCGGGTCTACCGGTCCCCGGAAGGTGTCACACGCCTGCCATGCGATGTTATTGATTTCTTCCTGCGAAATTTTCGTTGTCATTTTATCTTCTCCTCTTTGCTCTTGGATGCCTTTAAACATACTGCGTTAATAAGAAGTGATTTCTTCTCCTGAAGTTCAGTGAGAAGCTTTTTTTCTTTTTCCATCAACTTGCTCAATTCAACAATATTTTCCTGGGTCGTTATATCAGGGATTTCTATAGTAAGCCCCTTGAAAGCTGACAGGGGGATTAAAGGCATATGAGTGCCGCGGCGAGCGATATTGTAAAGATATTCCTGCGCCGGGGTCTGATTGATGTACCAGGCAAGATATTCCGGCAAAATATTATTCTGTTTGGGCCTGATTACAAAGAAGTGGCTCACTGCAACTGTGGCTGTAAGATCATCAACTATAGGCGCAGCCCAGTTATTGTGACCTCTGGAAAGAAAAAGAATGTCGCCTTTTTTTATCAGATATTTATCCATAGGCTTATCAAGTGTAATAGAGGCAAGGGCTGTTTTGTTGAGCATATGATTCTCGTCAAAGTCCCGAATCTGGATTACACGGTTACTGCCATCGCCGGTGGGTTCAATCTTTTTCCTGAACTGATACCCAAGCTGAATGTCTGCGATTTCTGTTATCTTCTTTTTCATGACTTAACCACGTTTGCTCCGGCTCTCAGCCTGAGTGGACAAAAAAGGCTCTGTGTTTGCGGCACAGGCCTTTTTTTCTGAATGATTTAATATGCTTCATGAAAAAAGCATACTGCAACAAGATATCTTTGTCAAGAAGTATTTTTCATACTTCAATTAATCTGTC
>JAKAKQ010000106.1 GCA_021813425.1 Nitrospirota bacterium | reverse complement strand
CCTCAGGAGCGCTCACGAGAATTCTCCTCTGGTACAGGCGAAGGAAAAGATGATTAGAGCCTCTGAGGCAAAGGTCAAGATGGCCGAGAAAGAATACTATCCCGATTTTACGCTTGCGGCAAGTCTCTTCAAAAGAAGTGGAGAGTTTGAGGATATGTGGAGCCTCACCACGACAATAAATATACCGCTTTTTTACAAAACAAAACAGAAGATGGCTGTTCTCGAGGCAGAGTCCTCTTTGTCAGAAGCAAGGCATGAGCTTGACGCGACAAGGTTCATGCTTTCCTCGAGCCTGAGAGAAAATTATTCCATGCTAAAGACCTCTGAAAGGCTGATGGAGTTATATAAAGAGAGCCTTATCCCAAAAGCCTATCAGGATTTTGAATCGGCGCTTTCCGGTTATATTACAGGAAAGGTAGAGGCAATAACGGTCATTACGAGGTTGAAGTCCGTCATTGATTTTGAGCTTTTATACTGGGGACAGTTCTCTGAGAGGGAGAAGACGATAGGAAGAATTGAGGCGATATCATATACCGGCGTCCAGCCGGCAGCGCTCAGCGGGGAGAAGAAATGAAAAGAAGAAACTTTATAATTGTTATCGGCTTAATCCTGGTTGCAGGGCTTGCATTTTATTTCTCAAAATCAGGAATTTTAACAAAGACAAAACCATCCGAGCCCCCTAAGGCAGCGACTGCTGCGCCTGAAGGGCCTGCGGCAGAGGGACAGCAGACTAAGGCTCAACCTGAAAATGCACAGGAACAGACAGGGGAAGAGGCTCCCACAGTCGAAATACCTGCTGAAAAACAACAGTTAATAGGAGTAAAGACAGTTGAGGTTTCTGTAAAGCCACTCCAGAAGGTCATAAGGACTGTAGGCAGGATCGAATACGATGAGAGGAGGCTTGCGACTGTAAATACAAAGTTCGAAGGCTGGGTAGAAAAGCTCTTCGTCGACTATACGGGAAAGCATATAAAAAAAGGAGAACCGTTAGCAGAGATTTACAGCCCGGAGCTTGTTGCAACTCAACAGGAATTTATTAACGTGTTAAAGTGGCGTTCAAGCTCAAAACAGTCGGAAATGCTTTCAAAGGATGCAGAGGCATTAATAGAGGCCGCAAAGCAGAGACTGAGGCTCTGGGATATAACGGATGCCCAGATAAGAAAGATAGAGGAGACTGGAAAGGCTGAAAGGACGCTCACGATATACAGTCCTGTGAACGGCTATGTCGTCCAGAAGATGGCCCTGCAGGGGATAAGGATTATGCCCGGAGAAAAGCTTTTCGATATTGCAGACCTTTCATCCGTATGGATTATATCCGATATTTATGAATATGAACTGCCTTTGATCAGAGAAGGACAGGCTGCGACTATCAGCCTCAGTTATTTCCCGGGTAAGGAATTTTCATCGAGAATCGATTATGTATATCCCGCTCTTTCAGGAGACACCAGGACCGCAAAGGTGAGATTCATCATACCCAACCCCGGCGGGCAGCTTAAGCCCCAGATGTTTACAAACGTCGAAGTGAAAATCCCTATAGGTAAAAAGCTCTCGATACCTGACGATGCGGTTATAGATACGGGAACGAGACAGATCGTTTATGTTGACAAGGGCGACGGATATTTCGAGCCGAGGGAAGTGATGCTCGGGATAAGAGCCGAGGGTTTCAGGGAGGTAATAATGGGACTGAAGGCAGGTGAAAAAGTAGCTTCATCAGCAACCTTCCTTATAGACTCCGAGGCACAGTTGAAGAATGTGACGCCCCTCGGCGGGCATAAACACTGAACAAGCTGTCAGCTATAAGCTGAAAGCTATTAGCTAATATATGATTTCCAGAATAATCGAATACAGCGCGAGGAACAAGTTCATCATCTTTTTGATGGTGATATTCCTAACAGTCTGGGGCATCTGGGCCCTCCAGAGGACACCCCTTGACGCCATCCCTGACCTGAGCGATACACAGGTCATCATTTTTACGGAATGGGCTGGCAGGAGCCCTAACCTCGTTGAAGACCAGATTACCTATCCTATCTCATCCACCCTGCTTGCGGCCCCTAAGGTCCAGGCTGTCAGGGGGTTTTCATTCCTCGGCAGTTCGTTTATTTATGTAATCTTCGAGGAAGGAACAGATATCTACTGGGCGAGGAGCCGCGTTATTGAGTACCTGCAGTCGGTAAAAGGCAAGATCCCTGCTGATGTCAACCCTGTCCTCGGACCTGATGCTACGAGCCTTGGATGGGGTTTCTCATACGCTGTTGTTGACGAGACAGGAGGGCATGATCTGTCGCAATTACGGTCTGTGCAGGACTGGAATATTAAACTTGCCCTTGAAAGCATCCCGGGCGTCTCGCAGGTGGCGAGCGTCGGGGGATTTGTAAAACAGTATCAGGTAAACATCGATCCCAACAGGCTTGCCGCATACAACATATCCCTCATGAATGTTATGGACGCCATAAAGAAGAGCAATATCGATGTCGAAGGAAGGGTGCTCGAACTTTCCGGGGCAGAATATATGGTGAGGGGCAGAGGGTATATAAAAAGCATAAAAGATTTAGAAAACATTGCTGTGGGAACAAACGGCATAGGGACGCCGGTATTTTTGCGCGATGTCGCTGCAATCCAGCTCGGGCCGGAGATACGGAGGGGACTTGTCGATCTTGACGGAAAGGGCGAGGTTGCGGGCGGGATCGTTGTAGTCCGCTTCGGCGAGAATGTCCTGAATGTCATAGAGCGTGTAAAGGAGAAGATAGAAAAAGACATACAGCCTTCCATGCCTGAAGGGATGAAGGTCGTTACAACCTATGACAGGTCTGACCTCATCCACCGCTCGATCGATACGCTCAAGGAAGAGATCATCAAGTTGTCCGTCGCTGTCAGTGTCGTCTGCATCATATTCCTGTTTCATCTTCCGAGCGCCCTTGTGGTCATCCTGACCCTGCCGGTAGCGATTATCATATCCTTTATCTGCATGTACTATCTCGGGGTCACATCTAATATCATGAGCCTCGGAGGTATTGCAATCGCCATAGGCGCCATGGTCGACGCCTCGATTATCATGGTGGAGAATGCGCACAAGAAGCTTGAGGAATGGGAAGCCACTCCGCCGGAATCAAGGGGGGGGCGAATAGATGCAATCATTGAGGCGGCGAGAGAGGTCGGTCCGTCTCTGTTCTTTTCACTGCTCGTCATCACCGTAGGGTTCCTCCCCGTCTTTACGCTTCAGGCCCAGGCTGGCCGGCTGTTCAAACCTTTGGCATATACAAAGACCTTTGCGATGCTCTTTTCATCATTCCTCGCGATTACTTTGACTCCTGTGCTGATGACCCTTTTCATCAGGGGGAAGATACAGCCGGAGGAAAAGAACCCGGTAAGTCTCGCTCTCCACAAAATCTATGAGCCATTTGCAAAGCTCGCCTTGCGGTTCAAGTGGATTGTTATTGTCATAGCCATAATCATAATGATCGCGACTGCCTATCCATTCACAAAACTCGGCTCGGAGTTCATGCCCCCTCTGTATGAAGGTACGCTGTTTTATATGCCTGTCACGGTTCCGGCGTTGTCTGTATCAGAATCGGCTAAGCTGCTCCAGATACAGGATAAGTTGTTGAAGACAATACCCGAGGTCTCACAGGTCTTCGGCAAGGCAGGCCGGGCAGAGACCGCGACAGACCCTGCGCCTGTGGAAATGTTCGAGACGGTGATCAACCTCAAGCCGGATAATAAACCTTCCGTGCTTGATAAATTTCTATTTTCGATAGGTTTCAAGAAAGATATTCCGAAATCTGAATGGCGGAAGGGAATGGACGTTGAA